>NZ_VCQZ01000007.1 GCF_005938195.1 Paenibacillus thermoaerophilus | reverse complement strand
ATTTGAATTCCGTTACATCGGTTACCCATTTCTCATTCGGTGCTTTCGCATGAAACTCACGGTTTAACAGATTCTCGGCAACCTGCTGTGGAGTTGAACGCACATATTTCTTTCTCTTTCTGCGGATCACCGATTGGATTCCCTTTCGCTTCATCAGGCGCTGTATGCGCTTCTGGTTAATCCGTTGCTTGGTCTGTCGGCGCAAATGAAGGGTTAATCGACGGTAACCGTAGATGCCACCAACCTTCTCGTACAGCGAGATCATGGCATGAGTGAGATGTTGGTTTTCCAGCTCACGGGAACTAGGCTTGCGATTCAACCATTTGTAATAGCTGGATCGTGGAATCTTTGCGATTTCACACAATAACCGTACGCTGAATGGTCCTTCTTGCTGAACGGCTTGAATGGCAAGGTAGACATTCTCCTGACGATGCCCGCTTAGCGTCGCCTCCTTTCGAATTCCTGTAACTTTTTTAAGAAAGCATTCTCCGCCCGAAGCCGTTCATTTTCATACTCCAGCTTCTTCATCGCGAGCCTTTGTCGATCCGCTTCGGTTAACTCCTCAGGAGCTTTTTTTCGCCCTCGACCATCCTGCAAAGCATCCTGACCGCCAACTTCGTACTTTTTTACCCATTGATACACTTGTTGGTAGGACACCTGGTACTGATCCGCCGTCTTCTGGTAGTCATGGTGATGAGCAAGACAATAAAGAACAATATCAATCCGTTCCTGCCAAGTGGTAGACCGACCCTTCGTCATAGCTTTCGCTTCCCCTTTATAGGTTTTTAAGCTGCTATGACCATTATACTTCTTAACCCAGTTGGAGAGTTGGGTTCGGCTGGCGATCTTGTACTTATCAATGACCTGATATTGGGACAATCCCCCATAGAGGTAATCCTGCACCGCTTGCAGCTTAAGCTCGGCTGAATAACTTCGATTGCGAGTTTGTCTCTCTAACCCTTCGTACCCGTACACCTCATAACGACGTCGCCATTTCACCAAGGTGGTTTTGGGAATACCGTATTTTTTAGCTGCAGCCTTAACGCCGATCTGGCCACTTTCGATTTCCTGTAGGATGGCGAATTTCTCCGACGCACTATATTGTTTATTAGGCATGAAAAAAGCTCCCTTTACAGCAGCAGGTTTTATTATTTCACCTGTCTACCTTAAGGGGAGCATATCAACTTTTGGGAAGCCTCTTTGCTTCAGGGAACGAATTCAAGCGTGGAACGCATCCGAATTGTCTTGTCAGTCTAAACTGCCCGTGATATGCTTAAACTGAAAAAAAGGACGGTGCGCCTACACCGTCCCTGCGCAACCATTTGGGTGGGAGTCCTCCGCCAAAACGGTCGAAAGTAACCCTCACCGCGGCGCGAACCTGGGCGGGTTACTTCCGTTTACCGAGGTATGTCAGCAGCGCCAGCATAAACATGCCGAGCATGATGACTTCCTGTAACGAGAAGGTCATAGGCAACACCTCCTTTCCCGGAGGCGTCCTGTCCCACCCAAGTCGGTTGCACGTCCATATTGTACCATCAACGTCTCCCGTTCGGGAGGCTCTTTTTTTTCTGGGTTAAAACAGCGACCGCTGAAAGACTTGAAATCAACTTCGGATCTCTTACAGAGTCGGACTGCCCAATCCCGTAGCCATCCTTCACGACATGGCATCGCAACAGCGGAAATGTTCTCCGATCTATGATAAGCTACGAATTAGGAAGAGATCGCCAAAGAGAAAAGGGGGAACCCGGATGAAGCTGATCCTGTTGTCGGGCGGCTCCGGCAAACGGCTTTGGCCGCTGTCGAACGATTCCCGATCCAAGCAATTTTTGAGGCTGCTGAAAGACCCCCAAGGCCGCCCGGAGTCGATGGTGCAGCGGGTGTGGCGCCAGCTTCGCTCCCTGGGGTTAGCCGAGCATGCGTACATCGCCACAGGCAAAGCGCAGACCGAAATGCTTCGCAGCCAGCTCGGCGCCGGGGTACCGATCATCGAAGAGCCGTCGAGACGCGACACGTTCCCGGCCATCGCGCTGGCAGCAACCTATTTACATAGTGTCTTGAACGTCCCCCAAGATGAAATCGTCGCGATTCTGCCCGTCGATCCCTATGTGGAGGAACGGTTTTTCGAAGCCGTATCCAGGCTGGACGAGATTCTGAGCGCGAGCGGGGCGGATCTTGCGTTGATCGGGGTGCGCCCGACTTATCCCTCCGAGAAATACGGATATATCCTCCCCGAATTCCCCGAGCGGGAGCCGGGCTTTTATGCCGTCTCGCGCTTCACGGAAAAGCCGAATGCAGCCGAAGCGCAGCGGCTGATCGAGCGGCAGGCGCTGTGGAATTGCGGCGTCTTCGCCTTCCGGCTCGGATATTTGATAGATCTGTTGGAAGCGCGCGGCATCGCCACAGACTATCACCTTCTGAAAGCGGATTACAGCGCCTTGCCGAAAATCAGCTTCGACTATGCCGTAGTCGAGAAAGCCGAGCATATTGCGGTGCTGCCGTATGACGGGTACTGGAAAGATCTCGGCACTTGGAATACGCTGACGGATGAGATGGCCGATCGGCAGCTGGGGCGGGGAATTATCAGCGATGACTCCGAAGGCGCGCATCTCATTAACGAATTGGATCTGCCGGTCGCGCTGCTGGGCGTCCCCGATGTCGTGGTGGTCGTAAGCCCGGACGGCATCTTGGTCACGAGCAAAGACGCCAGTCCCCGGGTCAAGGAGTTGGTTACTCCGTTCGACGGGCGTCTGATGTATGAGGAGCGCTGGTGGGGCTGGTACCGGGTGCTCGATTACGTTCGTTACCCCGAAGGGCGGGAATCCTTGACTCGACGGGTTTGCCTGAAAGCAGGCTGCAATCTGAGCTATCACGTTCACCGGAAACGGACGGAGACATGGACCGTGACGAACGGGAACGGACTGGTCGTGCAGGACGGAAAGCTATTCCCGATTCAAGCGGGCGACGTGATCCGGATTCCTCCGGGCAGCCTTCACAGTGTGAAAGCGCTCGTCGAGCTCGAGATGATCGAGGTGCAGAGCGGGGAGGAGGTACTGGAGGAGGATATCGACCGGTTGTGCTTGGCCTGGGACGACATTCCGCTGGAATTCTCGAGCGGGCGAAAAGATCTCGGCAGGTAAGCTTGTATCCGATTGGATCGGAACTACAAGTATGGTAGAATGCACCTGATAGCGAATGCCTTATGGGGAGGGATTTCCGTGAAATTGCGCAAATGGGCCATGGGTTTGCTGGCTGCAGGTTTGTTAACAGCCGGATTGTCGGCCGGCTCGCCGAGAGAGGCCTATGCCGAATCGAAACAAATCGAAGTGAGCTTTTCGCCCGTGCATTTTATCTTCGGAGGCGAGGAACTCGACCCGCCCGAAGGCCAGCGCGCTTTTCTGTACAAGGACAGCACATATGTGCCGCTGCGATTCGCCAGTTATGCGCTGGGCAAGGCGGTGGATTGGGACCCGGACACGTACACCGTTACGGTCAGAGAACCGAAGGCCGAGGAGAAAGTCTCCATCGACGCCTATATCGAGGAACGCAAGGCGGGCGACCGGCCCATCCTGCCGGTGGACGCCTCCGCCCTTCAGCCGATTACGATTGACGCTTACTTCGAGAAAGTCAACTACGTATTCGGCAAACGAACCGTGCAACCGCCGGCCGAACTCCCCGGAATTATCATTGACGGTTCTCTCTATGTCCCGCTGCGGTTCGTGTCCGAATCGGCAGGCAACAAGCTGGAATGGGACGGCGAGACGTACGCGATTACGGGCGTATCGACCGCCGAAGGCGCCAAGCCTTACGACGAGATTGTGCTCGAAGCGGAGCAAGCCTTCCAAGAGCTCGTCTCCGGTTTTACGTCCGAATTTTATGTGCTGAAAAGTGAATACGACGGTGCGGACGATGCCGGCCGCGAAGAGGTTCTGCTGCAAGGAGCGCGGAAACTACTCGAGGGGCAAGAAACGTTCCGTTCGGAAATTCTCGAAACGCTTAAAGCCAAACTGAAGGCAGGCAACTACTACGAGGGAGCCGTCGATCAGTTGGCGGCGCAATTCGAGGACAAGAAGCAGGGCGTCATCAACCTGGTGACGCTGTTCACCGGCAAGGATCTGACTCCGTATCTGGAGAAGGCGGAGAAAGAGTTGGAAGGGAAATAAAGGCCCGTTAGGAGGAGACACAGCTTGATCTTGGTCACAGGCGGTGCGGGTTATATTGGCAGTCATACTTGCGTGGAGCTGCTACAAGCCGGATATGACGTGATCGTGCTCGATAATTTTGTTAATAGCCGGCGAGAGACAATTGACCGGGTACAAGAAATTACAGGCCGAATCGTACGTTGTGCAGAACTGGATTTGATGGATAAGGATTCGCTTGAGGCTCTGTTTTCCTCAAATCCGATAAAAGCGGTCATGCATTTCGCGGGTCTTAAAGCGGTAGGAGAATCCGTGGGCAACCCCCTCTTATATTATGCCAACAACGTTACCGGAACTTTGAATCTCCTGGAGGTCATGGAGAAGTTCGGGGTTCACAAACTGGTGTTCAGTTCCTCAGCGACTGTTTACGGGGTTCCCGAGAAAACGCCGATAACCGAAGATTTTCCGCTGAGGGCCATCAATCCTTACGGCAAGACAAAGCTGATGATCGAAGAAATATTGAGGGATCTTTGGACGGCCAAACCGGAATGGAGCATAGCCTTGTTGCGATATTTTAACCCCGTAGGCAGTCATCCCAGCGGTAGAATCGGAGAAAATCCCGTGGGTATTCCTAATAATCTGATGCCGTATATCACTCGGGTGGCGGCAGGAATACTCGAAGAGCTTCAGGTATTCGGTCAGGACTATCCGACGCCTGATGGAACTGGTGTTCGGGACTATATTCATGTTGTTGATTTATCGATTGGTCATCTAAAGGCACTGGAACGTGTAATGAATATATCCGGCGTTGAGGCTTTTAATCTAGGTACGGGCAGAGGATATAGCGTTCTGGAGTTAATACGAACTTTTGAACGTGTGAACGGGGTACGAGTCCCTTATCGAATTGTGGAACGAAGGCCGGGCGATGTGGCCATCAGTTACGCCGACCCAACGAAGGCGCGAAATGTATTAGGTTGGTACGCAACCAGAGGGATCGAGGAAATGTGTGCGGATTCGTGGCGTTGGCAGATCAACTTGATGGAAAAAAATAAAGTAAGTAATTTCTAATGGAGAAGCAGCCATGATCCAGTGAATCATGGCTGCTTCTTTCCTTGATTACTTGGCCGCCGCAAGCATCGCCGCGATGTAGTCTTTTTCTTTTTCATCCTTTTGAATGATGGCGTTGTACAGTTTCTCATCAGGCGTCCCTAGCTTGCTCATCGCTACGACATACAAGCGGGCGGCAATGACGTCTTGAGCGGTTGGAAGCTCTGGATTAACGAAAGGCTTGATCGCAGCGGCCATTTGATCGTATTGCCCTTTTGCATAATAAATCCGGCTGAGCGATACGGTCAGAGGAGACGTAACCTTGAACGGCCGGCCCTGCATTTGCTCCGGAGGCAGTTCTTCTTTCAGCTTCTTCTCCTTGGCTTCCACGAGGGCGATCGTATCGGTGATGATCTTGGCGTTGACCTCAAAAGCCGCCTGATCGCCTGCGTTGTTCGCTTGGTCCATCAGGTCGGCGGCAGAAGCAGCCAGCAATTCATAGAACTGAATGTCCCAAGGGAACTTTTCTTTTACGGTTTCTTGCATGAGCGCGAGATTGTCCGCAGTTTGGCCGCGGTACTTGTTGATTTGGTATTCTTCCAGAACCAATTGGCGCATGTACGGCTCTTTTTTCTTCAAATGATCCAGAAGATTTTCCGCTTCCGCCAAATACTTTTCGTCTTGGGTTTGCTCGTACAACTGCAGCATAAACTGCAGCTTCTGGTTGGAATATTCCGGATGGCCGGGCTGCCGTTTAATGGCGGTATCCAGCGGCTGCATAACCTGGTCCAACGGCTTCTGTTCTCTGGCATGGGCAAGCGCGGTTTCGAACTTGGACGAAGCCACGGTGAAGATCAGGCTGTTCACGAACATAAACACGGCGAACACCGCTACGAGACTCGGGAACACGAACCGGACGGCGGCATGCTCCCGGGCTTGCTTGAACCATTCGACCGGAACGGCGGCGCCCGTAGAAGCCATCGCTCCCAGGCTTAAGAACAACAACAGACTGATGTATACATAACTGATATTAAAATCGATCGCGCTGTGGACCAACAAGGCTACCGTTACCAGATAGAACGGAAGGACGTTCGTGCGTTGTTCTTCGTCGGCGCGCGAATAATACCGAATAAACAACACCGCGATCACCGCCAACAGCGCCACAAAAACCAGCGCGCCGACCAGACCGGTCTCATTCAGGTACTGCAAGTAAAAGCTGTGCGCCTGCCGGCTGGTGTACGGATTGTTCTGGTATTGCTCGTACATCGCCGCCCAAGCGCCGCCTCCTTTGCCGAGCAGCGGATAGTCCTTGAACAGCTTTAAGGAGTCGGAGTAGAACGTGCTGCGTTCAAGCACACTGTGCTGCTGGAAGTTAATATTTTCAATACGCCGCTCCAGAGTATCGGGCAAGATCGATCGCACCGTAGAGCTTCCGAACAACAGGACAATCAACAAAGTTCCCGCCGCGACGGAAACAACCGGAAGCGCGAAGCGGCTCCAGCGTTTCTCTCCCCAAGACGACCATTTTCGTTCAAGTGCAGGTACGGCCCAAACCTGAATTGCAAAAATGAGGGCGCCGACAATCAGCGAACCGACCAGCAGCCAGCCCCATTTGGACGCGGACAAGGGGTCCGTCAGGCTGTACAAGAATCCCGGTTCCATCTCCGGGGACAGCGATTGGCGGATCTTCGTTTGCATCTCGGCAGCTTGGTTCGTAATCGGACCTTGCAGCAGCAGCGATGCTACCGCGCCGATCCCCAGATACGTGATAAATGCGAGCTGGCGCACCATCTTCAGGAACGGCAGCACGAGCAGTACGATAACCGGCAGAACGACAAGCCCGCCGCGGGACAGCGTGGCCCAGAACGAGACCAGGATCGGCAAGATCATAAACGCGTGAATCGCGATGGACCATTTACGTCGGCCTTGCACGACCAAGGCAAGCGCGATGAGAAGCAGAGCGATCAAGTAAGCGGAATATGTATTGGCATATTGGAAAACGGACGTCAATCGCAGGCCGTATGCCTCGACCATGACGGCATCGTGGTAATATGTATTTCCGAACAGACAGGCGAATCCGTACCACACGACCACGTATCCGGACAGCCAGATCGATGCGCGCAACAACTCTGCGCCCCGTTGATACGTCATCAGGTAAGCCGCAGCCGAAAATGCCGCAACATGGACGAGTTGGATAAACACCGCGATTTTGGCCAAATGCGGCGAAGCGGCTCCGAACGACGAGATCCAGTATGTAAGAGGAACAAGCCAGACGGCAATCAGCAGCCAGTCGCGCATATGTTCAAGCCGATGTTGTCGAAACAACACGAAGGCGACGGCTCCAAGCAAAACGGCGGCCCCTATAAACGCGGCAAAAATCGGCCCTTCGAAAATATACATGTTCTTGAAGGCGCCTCCGCCATTAAACAACGCTTTGTAGAACGGGGCGATGAAAAGGATGAGGGATATGAGCAGCAGGATAACCCAATTCGGAGAGCCCTTTTTGTCGGAAAGCAGCAGGGGGGCTCCGACTTTTTTAGAAGTCTCAAGCAACATTCTACAAATCTCCCTTTTCTTCGAGCGAATTTACATGGATAATAGAATCTTAGCATAGGTGGGGCGCCTTAATAAAGAATTATTACAAGACATTAAGGTTCTGATTTCTATATAACGAGGCTAAAAGGATTTAGGCAGTGGCTATTGAGATAGGTATTTGATAGAATAAATGTGTCTGACAATTTTCGGGGAGGAAGTTGAATTGCGTAAATTACTGGTAACGGGTGGCGCCGGATTTATCGGCAGTAACTTTATAAGGTATATGCTCGACAAATATGAAGATTATGAAATTATTAATTTAGATAAATTGACATACGCAGGAAATAAAATTACGATCTCTGATCTGGATCATAGAAGAAATTATTCCTTTGTTTACGGAGATATCTGCGATGTATCTTTAGTGAATGAAATTATGAGTGGAGTCGATATGGTTGTCAACTTTGCCGCGGAATCGCATGTGGACAACAGTATATCCGATCCCGGGATTTTTGTGAAAACTAATGTGCTAGGAACTCAAGTACTGTTAGAAGCAGCTAGAAAACACAAAGTACAGCGTTTTCTGCAAATCTCAACAGATGAAGTCTATGGTTCTCTGGGACCGACTGGTTTTTTCACGGAAGAGACACCATTAGCTTCGAATAGCCCCTATTCTTCAAGTAAAGCGTCTGCGGACCTTCTTGTCAGGGCTTATCATCATACATATGGAATGAATACCGTTATTACTAGGTGTTCGAATAACTATGGTCCTTACCAGTTTCCTGAAAAATTGATTCCTTTATTTATCAAGAAAGCTTTAAACGATGAAAAGCTTCCTGTTTACGGGAATGGTCTTAATATAAGAGATTGGCTGCATGTCGAAGATCATTGTTCTGCTATTGATCTCGTATTGCATAGAGGCAGAAGTGGTGAAGTCTATAATATTGGTGGTAATAATGAAAGGACAAACATTCAAATTACCAAAAAAATTCTAGAATACCTCGGTAAGCCCGAGAGTCTTATCACTTATGTTGAGGACCGGCCTGGACACGATCTTCGATACGCAATCGATTCAAGCAAAATACAAACAGAACTTGGTTGGCGGCCCAAATATAATTTTGATGATGGAATTCAGGCGACGATTGATTGGTATATCCAACACCAAGACTGGGTTCAGAATGTCACCCATAAAAGGAGTGAATTGTCATGAAAGGTATCATCTTAGCTGGAGGAACGGGATCTCGTTTATACCCTTTGACCAAGGTGACTAATAAGCACCTGCTTCCTGTCGGGAAGTACCCTATGATATTCCACCCAATCTATAAACTGATAGAGGCTGGAATCGAAGAAATCCTCATTGTTACAGGTAAAGAACACATGGGCGATGTTGTGAATCTATTGGGGAGCGGCCATGATTTCGGGGTCACATTTACATATAAGGTGCAAGATCAAGCTGGTGGAATTGCACAAGCACTCGGACTAGCGGAAAATTTCGTAAATGGTGACAAATCTGTTGTGATCTTGGGGGATAATATTTTTAATGATTCAATTTGTCCTTATGTTGAAAAGTTCAGGGCACAGGAACGTGGAGCAAAAATTTTGATTCAAGAGGTTGAAGATCCTGAAAGATACGGGGTTCCTGAGTTATCAGGAGATCGTATCGTATCCATAGAAGAAAAACCTAAACAACCAAAATCAAACTACTGCGTTACAGGAATTTATATGTACGATTCTCAAGTATTCGACATTATTAAATCACTGTCACCTTCTTCACGAGGGGAGTTAGAAATTACGGATGTTAATAATGCTTATGTGAAGAAAGACTTACTTACGTATGATATTTTGCCATCATGGTGGACAGATGCAGGAACCTTTCCTTCATACGCAAAAGCAAATCAACTTGTTGATGGTTTAGAACTGCCTTATCCAAGGAAATGAGGTGAACTGAGTGGCAAAGTTACGTTTGGAACAGACTGGAATAGAAGGGCTTTTAATTATTGAACCCACTGTATATGGGGACGCACGTGGGTCATTTATGGAAACTTATCGGTATGAGGAATATTTCAATATCGGGGTGACTAAAAGGTTTGTGCAGGATAACCAGTCTGTTTCTAAAAAAGGTGTGCTGCGAGGACTACATTTCCAAAAAAATCATCCGCAAGGTAAGCTTGTGCGTGTGATAAAAGGCACTGCTTATGATGTTGCTGTAGACTTAAGAAAAAATTCCAGTACATACGGTAAATGGTTTGGGGTTTATCTGTCTGGTGATAATCATAAACAATTTTATATACCTGAAGGATTCGCTCATGGTTTTTTATCATTATCAGATGAAGTTATCTTTGGTTACAAATGTACGGATTACTATAGGCCTGATGATGAAGGCGGAGTTGTCTGGAATGATCCTGACTTAGCCATTGATTGGCCGATTCACGAAGTTAATGAGGTCATCGTCTCTGAAAAGGATAAACTGCTCCCCAAATTTCGGGAACTCGGATAGGTAACTGTGATGAGAGTGTTGTTAGTTGGAGGATACGGGCTTCTAGGAACTGAAATATTTGAGCAGCTACAGAAATCGGTGACCTTCGAAGTTATACGCTTCGATAAATCGCAATTCAATTTATTAGATAAAGACTCCATCCACGAAGCACTGTCCTCGGTCAAACCCGACATTGTGATACATGCAGCTGGATATACAAATGTAGAGAAGGCTGAAGATGATTTCAGAGAGGCATTCGAGATAAATTGTCAAGGTCTTTACTATCTAATCGATTGCTTAAAAGCAACCTGTAGATGTCCTCTACTATATTTTAGTACTGATTACGTATTCGATGGTCAGAAACGGACGCCCTATAAAGAGACAGATCGAATGAATCCTTTAAATCGATACGGATGGACAAAAGCGTTATCTGAAGACATTATTAGGGCTAACTACAAAGAGGCTTTTATCATCCGCACTGCATGGCTATTCGGTAATTATGGGAAATGTTTCCCGAAGACGATCATTAAGAAATTACAAGAATCTAATATAGTTCCTGTTATAAATGATCAGTTTGGATCCCCTACATACACGGCGGATGTTGCTAAGTGCATCTCTCAAATTTTTAACTTGCCGTATGGTACCTATCATGTAGTTAACTCAGGAATGGCTTCGTGGTACGATTTTGCAATGGAGATTGCTGAATTATTAAACTTAGATAAAGGGAAAATAGTCCCGGTTCAAAGCGGTCAGTTCGGTCTTAGAGCAAAACGACCTAGCTACTCGGTACTAGATAATACTAAGTGGTCAAAACTGTCAAAACCCATTCGTCACTACAAAGATGCACTTAAAGACTATATATCAACCATTTCAATCTAGGAGAGATTATCATGGGAATTCAATTGTTTGTACCGACCTTTCGGGTAGACGAGTGCTTGGAAGAGATTCGGGAATGTCTTGAAAAAGGGTGGACTGGTCTTGGTTATAAAACAGTTGAAATCGAGGAAAAATGGAAGGAATACACGGGGTTGCCGCATGCTCATTTCTTAAACTCTGCCACGGTAGGGTTAAGTCTTGCTTTAAAGATCCTGAAGCTTGAAGAAGGTTGGCAAGATGATGCTGAAGTTATTACGACACCATTAACTTTCGTTTCAACAAATCATGCTATCTTGTATGAAGGATTACAGCCTGTTTTTGCGGATGTTGATCAATATTTATGCCTGGACCCTATTGATGTTGAGAAGAAGATTACTTCGCGTACAAAAGCTGTTTTATTTGTCGGCATCGGCGGGAATACCGGACAATACAATAAAATTGTTGAATTATGCAGAAAATATAACTTGAAATTGATCTTGGATGCAGCTCACATGGCAGGGACGAGACAAAATGGAGTTGTTCCAGGAGCAGAAGCTGATGTAGTTGTATATTCATTCCAAGCGGTCAAAAATTTACCGACAGCAGACTCGGGAATGATCTGCTTTAAAGAACAGCGGCATGACGAAATTTGCCGTAAGCTCACCTGGTTGGGAATTAATAAAGATACTTATGCACGTTCAAATGATAAGGGAGCCTACAAATGGAAGTATGACGTGGAATATGTGGGATACAAATATCATGGAAATTCGATAATGGCTGCGATTGGTTTGGTGCAGTTGAAATATTTGGATCAAGATAATGCATACCGCCGTCAATTGGCTAGCTGGTATGACTCAGCATTTGACGGACATCATGATTACATTAAACCAATAGCAGTTGCACCAGGTTGTGAGTCTTCCAGACATCTATACGTAATTGAAGTAAATAATCGTGATAACTTGCTCTTGGCATTAAATGAATGCGAGATTTATCCTGGTGTCCATTACCGAGATAATACGGATTATCGTATGTATGCTTATGCGAAAGGGACTTGTCCCAATTCGCATCGTTTGTCTGAACGCATTCTTTCCCTGCCTATGCATCTTCGAATGACTAAGAAAGACGTCGACTACGTTGCAGAAAAAGTTATTCAATATGCGGGACGAGGATGAAGTCAGATGCTGCATAACTATTACATACGTGATAACGTTATTACACTGCGGCCATTGACAGCAGATGATATTGAACTAATCAGAGTATGGCGAAATCAAGATCATATCCGAAAGTCATTTGTTTATCAGGAAACAATTTCCAAAGAGCAACAACAGAAGTGGTTTGAAAAATATTCAACGCTACCTAATGACTTGATGTTTATTATTGAACTTAATAGTTCAAAGACCCCAGTGGGTTGTGCCGCACTATACAATCTTAATATTGAAGACGCTGTTGCGGAATTCGGGAGATTACTCATTGGCGAAAGCATAGCGCGGGGACGAGGAATAGGTTTAAATGCAACAAAATTACTATGTAATTTTGGGTTTGAAGAGTTAAATCTAATGTCTATTCAGTTGGAGGTACTTGAGTCAAACCTAATAGCATACAACCTTTATTCAAAAGTAGGTTTTATTAGAAATGGAAATATTATCAAAAACAACTTGAATTTGATACAGATGATACTGAAAAGGAAATAATTCGATGAATAGTACAAGAGTGCTGGCAGTTTGCATTCGGAAAATCCCATCTGCTTTGGTAGGTGTGATTGGTCCCCTGAATGAATTACACGAGCAAGGAATTATTCAATTTCAGTTTAAGGATCATGCTTCGTTGACGAATGAAGATCTTGCAGCTGCTGATGTGGTAGTTAGCATACGAGGTAGTGAACAATTTGATTTGGAGTTGGTTCGTGAGAGTAAGAGGTTAAATAAACTAGTCATTTATTATCTGGATGATGATCTGTTGAATATAACAGAGAAATCTCTATCTTACGAGTATTTTCAATCAGCCTCGATCCGATCAATTATTCAAGAAATAATGCACGCTAGCGATCGGCTATGGACTACAAGTGATGTGATCGCCGACCGGTACAAAGCATTCTTTTCAAGCATAGTACTGGTAAATGCACCCGCTTTGCTTTTAGATAACGACAAGCGAATAGAAGAATCCAATAACGACAGAATTGTAATTGGTTTTGCGGGAGGGCTAGATCACCAATACTTTTTTGATGAATTTATGGAAAAACCTATACGGAGAATCATTCAAGATTATGGTGGACGAGTTCGGTTTCAGTTTGTCGGAGCTCGTCCCAAACTAGTCGATGAATTAAATTTAGACTATATTCCATACGAGCATAATCATGCTGTTTATAAAAATTTAATGCATCAATTAAAATGGGATATTGGACTAGCCCCATTACCTTACTCTATGTTTCATTCTTGTAAGTACTTTAATAAATACTTAGAGTATGGTGCTATCGGGGCTGCTGGGATATATTCTAATGTAAAGCCGTACACAAGAGTTATTACAAATGGGATTAATGGAATTTTAGTTGATAACACAGAGAATAGTTGGATTGAGGCAATGAAGAGTCTAATTGAGCAAGCATCAATTCGTAACTCGATTAGACAAAATGCATATGATCATATATCGAGTCATTTCAGTAAAAAATCGGTCGCCATGGATATCTATCAAAAAAATAAAGACATCTTTTTTTATCAATCTGATATATGCAAGCCCAATCAAGTTAAGTTAAGGAGATCGAGAAATTTCTTTTTATGGAATAAAATTAGATCTATTGTTAAAATTCACGGATTCAAAACGCCGATTCATATATTGAATCGTATAAAATTATATATCAAGAATAAATACTAGGAAGTTTTGTATATGGATATTCCTATAATTGTACAAATAGTAACATATAACTCTGGTCATTGTATCCTTTTTTGCATTGATTCTCTCTTAAAGCAAACTTTCCAAGAGTTTAAAATAGTAATATTAGATAACAATTCCAATGATGGTACAGTTGAACTGGTAAACAGTCATTATGGTAATGATAAAAGGATCGAAATTATTCGTAGTGAAACGAATCATGGTTTTTGTAAGGGCCATAATATTATTATTGATAGGTATGAGTCAAAGTATAAATTAGTTTTAAACCCTGATGCAGTATTGTCAGAGGAATACCTAGAGAAATTGTTTAAGTTTATGGAAAGTATGCCTCATGTAGGTATGGCAACGGGTGTAATTTATCGATCAAAGAATTCAACTGAAATTGATTCCGCAGGTATCAAGCTATTAAGAACTAGAAGGGCCAAGGACATTAAAACAAAGCCGGATAATGTACAAGAGGTTTTTGGAATTTGTGGAGCTGTAGCATTTTATAGATCTGCTTGTCTTACTGACTGCAAGATTAATAATGAATATTTCGACGAGGATTTTTTTGCCTATAAAGAAGATGTTGATCTAGCATGGAGATCTCAAAAAATGGGATGGAAGGCAATGGTTATACCAGATGTTTTTGCCTATCACGAAAGAAATTGGAAGCCAAATGTAAGGAAAAATATTTCGAGAATTACTAAAATACATTCTTTTAAAAATCGATATTTAATGATAATTAAAAATGAAGAAATTGGAAATATAGCTAACCATACTATTTTATTGGTCTATGAGATAGCAGTTTTGTTTTTTGTTTTATTAAGAGAACCGTATTTGTTGATGTCGTATTATAAAGTCTTTTGCTTATTTTCGAAATTCCTACAGAAGAGGAAAATGATTCGTAAAATAACCAACAATCGAGTGAGAGAAGGAAATAAAAATGAAGTTTTTCAATCGAATTTATAATTCCAGGTATATTTTGTTGAGTCTAGTTAGACAAGATTTAAAAAATAAGTATCGTAATTCGGTTTTAGGGATTGGATGGTCGCTATTATCCCCATTAGGATTGGTCCTTATCATTGGAACCGTGTTTTCTCAAGTACTAGGTCAGCCTCTTGATGAGTTTCTGCCTTTCTTGTTCTCTGGACTTATACCTTGGATATTCATTGTTTCATGTGCAGATGGAGGGACAGGCGCCTTTATTTCAGCTGAAGGATACATTAAACAAACACAAACTCCTCTTGAAGTATTTCCGGTAAGGGTTACATTAGGAGCATTTGTAAACCTTCTTTTTTCTTTATCTGCCCTTTTGATTATGTATTTATTTCTATGGATAGATAGATTTTCAGTGGTTATGTTGTTCATACCAATTTCTTTATTCATTTGGTTGCTATTTGGTGTAGCGCTTTCGATAATGTCATCAATTATTAACACGTACTTTAGAGACTTTGCCCCCTTACAATCCCTACTATTACAAGGATTTTTTTATGCAACACCAATTATGTTTCCTGCCGACATACTAAAAAAAGGGAATGCTGAGTGGGTTTATATATGGAACCCCATTTATTATTTGATTGAAATAATTAGAAAACCGTTGCTGGGAACTCAAATACCTCCATTAGAGACATGGCTTATAGCAATAGGATTTGTTGTTTTTTTATTTTCAGTTAGTATAGCAGTTTTATCACGTATTGGACGCCAAATTATGTTCCGTTTATAGAAGAGGTGATCCTATGAGTTATATTCAATTAGAGAATGTAAACTTAATATATCAAATAAGACGAGAGACAAAAATTAAAGATTATTTTATCAAGTCAAAAGCCAATTATGAGACTAATAATATGTTAAATCAGGGAAAATTACATGCATTAAAGGATTTCTCACTGAGTCTTAAAGATGGGGACCGATTAGGAGTTATCGGTCATAACGGTGCTGGAAAGAGTTCGTTGCTTAAATTAATTGCAGGAATTTATCCTCCGACCAGTGGGAATATAAGCATTGATGGCAGGGTTGCTTGTCTATTTGAACTAGCTACAGGCTTTGAAATGGAAGCAACAGGATGGGATAATATTTACCTAAGAGGACTGATGTTGGGTGAAACACCTAAGAGTATTAGACAGAAAATACAAGAAATAGCTGATTTTAGCGAATTAGGGGATTATTTAAATATTCCTGTCAAGTACTATTCATCTGGAATGTTTATTAGACTTGCTTTTTCTATCTCAACAGCAATTGAACCTGAAATACTACTTTTGGACGAAGTTGTTGCTGCTGGAGATGCAGGTTTTCTTGAAAAAGCAAATAGAAGATTAAAAGAGCTGATGGGCAAAGTTAATATAATGATCTATGTAACTCACTCTATTGATTCTTTAAAAAACTTTTGTAATAAATGTATATGGCTTGAAAGAGGGCAAATAAAAATGATGGGAGATCCAGAAGAGGTTGCCCAAAAATACTTAGTGAGTATGAAATCATAAGTGTAGTTATTGCTTAATATACGAGAGCGGGGTTTGATGCATGTCTGATAGAAAAAAAATATTGCTTGTATCTCCGACGGCAGGATATAGCGGTGTCGATGTCTGTTTTGAACAACTAGTGCTAGGAATTGATAAAAATATTTTTGAACCGATTGTCGTCATCCCACAAAATAGCTATATTCATAAAAATTTGGTGAATAACAACATAAAGGTAATTGAATATCCATTAATATGGTGGTTCCCTCCTTCCTTTAATATAAGTTATATTCATGAGATTATAAGAGGACTAAAGGAAAGAACGGAGTTTCTTGAGCAATTAATAATAAGAGAGAAAGTATCCTTAGTACTTTCTAATACAAGTGTTTTTCTCGATGCAGCAGCTGCAGCCTATAATACCAATGTTCCGCATATTTTTCATGTCCATGCTAGTTTTGTAGATAACATTTATACTCAAATGCCGAAAAATATTAAAAATCTTGTATATAAATGGTTGGGGAATTTATCCTCTTACATTGTTACTCCATCGATAGCTTTAAAAAAATTTTTGTGCGAATTCATTGAATCAGAAAAAATTCAGGTTATATATAATGGGGTTGATTCTTCAAAGTTTGTTCGACCGACTTCCCTAAAACAAACCGAACAAAAATTAATAACATGTATCGGTCACTTTAATGATAACAAAAATCAGTTGATGATAATTAAATCTCTTGAAAAAATTAAAGGCAGGCTAGCAAATACTAAAGTGAAGCTAATCGGGCCTTTTGAAACGCAGTATATTAGAAAAGTAAAAGAGCAAATACAACAATCAAAATTGACTGATATAGTTGAAGTTGAAGGATTTAGAGATGATATACCAGAAATTCTACAAAAAAGTTACTTGTATATTAATTCATCTAAAACAGAGACTTTTCCCGTTTCAGTTATTGAAGCTCAAGCAACAGGTGTACCGGTTATTGCAACTAATACAGAAGGGGCAAGAGAGATCGTCAGAGATTATGAAAGTGGCTTTATTGTCCATAACGAAGATGAGATGGCAGAAAAAATTTGTTTTTTACTTGAAAATGAAGATCTTAGAAATGAAATGTCAATTCGAGCACATCAAAATTTCAAAGATAATTTCGAACTGTCAAAATACCACGAAAAATTCAACTCGTTATTTTTGAAAGTTATATCGACAAACACTAAAATTAAGAAATCATCTGGAGCGACTGGATTAAAAGATATTATTGAGTTAATAACACATCCTCTATTCGTTAGAGAAAGAAAAAAAAGAATACTTGTTATAACCCCAAATTATGAGATCGTTTCTTATACTCTTTTAATACGGATTCCATTTAATAAGTTAGTGAGTGATGGACTCATTGACTACCAGGTAGTGGTACCGCTTGAAGCTAAAGACATCAACTTGAAAGAATTCGATATAATTATTAACCTGCGTTGTTTTGACGAAATAACGATAGAAATACTAAAAAAATCAAAAACATACCAAATCCCTTTTATATTTATTACCGATGATAACTACTTTGAATTGTCGTTTTCTAATCATAATAATATTGTTAGCGCAGTTCATAAGGCAACAAGTAATGATGCCCTCGAGCATGTCGTATCCAACTCTTCGGCAGTTGTAGTGTTTTCAGACGAACTTGTAGAAAAAATGAAAACCTACAACTCGGTTGTTTATAAATTCCCGACATATCAAATATTGAAAAGAGATAAATATAAGCAAAGTAAAAAGAAAAACGCTATTGTTATAGGGTACATGGGGTCCTTGTTAAAAAACATTGATTTTACATATCTTGAAGGGGCAATTATCAGGATTTTGAATGAATATAAACATAGGGTCACGTTTGAATTTATTGGATTTATTCCAGAAGCGTTGAAGTTTAGACCTGGCGTTAAACATTTTAACTTTATTAATGACTATAAAAAATTTCAAGATTTTTTTGAGAGTAGGGATTGGGACATTGCTCTAGCCCCATTAGCAGACACAGCTTTTAACAGGAGTAAAACAAATAATAAATTTAGAGAATATTCTTCTTTGGGTATACCTGGAATTTATTCGAACATTGTAACTTATAATGGCGATGTGACTAATGAGGTTAATGGCATTTTGGTCAATAATAACGAAGAGGAATGGTATCAAGCAATTAAAAGAATGATTGATAACCCCGAACTAAGAAACTACATAGGGGCAAATGCAAGAAAATACGTTGAAGAGCATTTGTCAATTGATAATTACTTAAGTTCTATGATGCAGTTATTGGACAAATATCCCAAATTCCAAGGCGATACTGTTAAATACATTCAGAGACAAGCAGAGATAATAGAAGAACAGGCAAAATTAATACAGTTTTATCAGTCATACAGTCGAAGTCACGAAATGATAAGTGCAACACAAGATGTAAATAACATCATTAATTCTCAGATCGAAGTGCAAATTGATGATAATAGTAGTATGTTACTTGGATCAAAGAGGAGGAAAAAAACGTATCGGATAAAAGATGTATCAGAAAACTTTTTGAGTGGGATAAAACTTTGTATCGGTACGCATCAGCAACAACTGAACGGTATCATCACTATTACCATTGCTTTTAAGGAAAATAAAAAATCCCCGCTCAGAACAGTACGGCTAAATGCATCATTAATTCGAGACACCCAATGGCATGTTGTTACCTTTGAACCGATAGAAAATACAAAAGGCAGGGTGTTGATCGTATCAGTTGAATTTAATATTCAAAACAAAAAAATGCCGATTATATATGAGACAAAAAACAAACAATTATATGGTTACCTGATATTTTCAAATCAGTTTAAATGAAGGAATCTCCTCGCACTAAGTAGTGTCACCTGGAAAAATTGACCTTTTGGGACCGTCGGCCAACCACGGCGGCAAGGCAGGATCGTCCAAATTTTCATCGATTATGGCCAACTCTTCGGAAGCTCATGCATCGGTTCAGGTAACAATGCATCCTACAGCGTCAGTTGGCCCGTTTTCAATTTTCAACAGAAGTACCACTTCAAAAAAAGGTTATTTGAGGGGCAACGACGAATTCAGAAGAAAAGAAATTCGGCCCCTCAAAACAGGAGTTCACATGGATCTGTCGATCATCATCGTCAATTATAATACGAAGCTGCTAACTCTCCATTGTCTGGAATCGGTCTATCGGTCGCAGACGGCTTATACTTATGAAGTCATCCTGATCGACAACAAATCGACGGATGGATCGGTAGAGGCTATCCGAAGCGCATACCCGCAAGTACATCTGATCGCCAACGATGAAAACGTCGGATTCGGGCGCGCCAACAATCAAGGGATTCGGATCGCGAAGGGCAGGTATATCTTGCTGCTGAACTCGGATACGATCATCGAGCCCGATACGCTGGAGATTATGCTGAAGTTTATGGACGAGCAGCCTCGAGTAGGGGCTGCGGGGTGCAAGATCGTACTGCCGGATGGAACGTTGGACAAAGCCTGCCGGAGAGGGTTCCCGGAGCCTCTGACTACGTTTTATTACGTGTCGGGCCTGGCGAAGCTGTTTCCGAAAAGTCCGCATTTCAACTCGTATCATATGGAATATTTGGACGAAAATGAAAGTTATCCGATCGATTGTCTCGTGGGGGCTTTCCTTATGGTTCGACGAGAGGCTATCGAGCAGGTCGGCCTGCTCGACGAACGGTTTTTCATGTATTTCGAGGATACGGACTGGTGTTACCGGATTAAGCAGGCGGGATGGGTGAATTACTATTATCCCAAGACGAAGATTTTGCATGTCAAACGCGGAAGCAGCCGGGGGCGTCCATATCGGATCACTTATGAGTTTCACCGGGCGATGAAGCTGTTTTACGATAAGCATTACCGCAGCAAATATCCGTTCTGGGTAACGGCTTTGATGTACGCCGGCATCGCGCTGAAATTCGGACTTACCGTCGTCAAGGATCAACTGTGGAAAATAACGGCCCGCCTAAAACGATAAGGAGACCAGCGAGGGATCAATCCCGGAGGTCTCCTTATTTTTTTAATATGCCCCTTCGCCCTTGAGCACGACAGGAATAGTCTTCAATAATATTTTAAATTCCAGCCGCAAGCTCCAATGTTCGATGTAGTAGATGTCCAAGCGTACCCACTCTTCGAATGGAAGGTCGCTTCGGCCGCTCACTTGCCACAATCCGGTGATGCCCGGACGGACATCGAATCGCCGCCATTGATAATCGGAGTACAGTTCAACCTCGTTGGGAAGCGGCGGCCGCGGACCGACAAGACTCATCTGTCCGAGCAATACGTTAAACAACTGCGGAAGCTCGTCCAGCGAATATTTGCGAATGATTCGCCCTACGCGCGTTACGCGCGGATCCTTTTTGATTTTGAAGACGGGTCCCTGCGCTTCGTTCAGGGAAGCGAGTGAAGCTTTCAAGGCTTCGGCGTCGGCGACCATCGATCGGAATTTGAACATATGGAACGGGGCGCCGTTTTTGCCGATGCGTTTTTGCTTGATGATGACGGGCCCCGGGGAATCCAGCTTGATCCAGACGGCAATTGCGAGCATGATCGGAGAGACGATCAACAAACCGAGTGCCGACAAGAAAAAATCGGCGCATCTCTTCATAAACCAGTTCAGTCCGCGAAGCGGCGTTCGCACGATATCGATACACGGATAATCGTAGACTTGGTCGAACGATACGCTGGACGTGACCAATTCGAATAATTCCGGAATAATCTTGATCTCCACGTCGTATTTGCGGACGCTGGCGATCATTTGGTTGATGGCGTTTTTGGCTGAAGGTATCGTGATGTATATTTCGTGAATCTGATGCTGCCTCACGATCTGCTCGATCTGAGGGATTTTGCCGAGGATGTCCGGTCCGCTCTTGAAGTCGTCCAGGAACCCGACAAAGCGGCTTCCGTTGGTCAAACTGGCGTTGATGCGGTTCTTGATCTGCTCGCCGATTCGTCCGGCGCCGACGACAAGGATGTTTTTGTTGTAGTACTTATATTTCTTAAGGAGCATCATGACCCCAAGCCGCAAGGTGCGGGAAACGAAAAAGCTTCCCGTCATCGAGAACGCCAGCAAGAGGATCAGCAGACGCGAATAAACAATACCTGTTTGAAGAAAGAAGACAAACCCCAGCGCGATTAAAAATGAAACCGCGACGGCTTTCCCCGAGGTGATCGTATCGTCTACCAGCTTGATGTCGCGGTTCCATCTGAAGAGGCCCCGCTGATACAAAATCCCGGTATAGACGGTGAAAATGACGGCCAGCAGAAGACCGTATTCTTGAAGAATCGGAACCTGAAGCAGGCTTCCGATCGGGTCGTTCCAGTCGAGTTCGCCGTATTGCGGCAAGACTCTGTATTGAAACAACGCAAGAAAGCAGACCAGATAAAGCAGGTATTCGAGAGCGATCAGGCTGAGGTTCAGCCCCATCTCGATCCGGTATCTTTTGCGTTTATACGTTACGATATCTTCCGCTATGCGAAGTTTGGCTTTCATAGACGGGTCTATCTGTACCTGAGTGCTCATGGACAGAAGCTCCTTGACAATTTCTGATAATCCATGACAATTATAGCACAAATAGAGTCAAACGTTTACTGAAATCCTGAATCCGGCATTCCGGCAAGTCGCAAATGCTCGTCACGCTCGTCTGCATAATCGGCCAAGTCCCCTCATAGACATGTACCAGTGAACCGATTCTGGGGATAGGGGCTGGTGGAACATGAGGCAAGCGATCCGGGCGACGGCGGTGGCGCTCGTGATAATGCTGGTGTTGGCGGCATGCGGCAAGAAGGATGCGTCGACGGTGGTGAAGGATCTGAACGGCACGCTTGAGAGGCTGGACAGCTATCAGAGCCACGGGACGATGGAGCTGAAGTCGGGCGATCAGAACATGCAGTATTCGGTGGAAGTGTGGTTTCAGAAGCCTCATTATTATCGGATCGCGCTGACGAACGCGACGAAGGATATTACGCAGATTGTGCTTCGCAATGACGAAGGCGTGTTCGTGTTGACGCCTCATCTGAACAAGATGTTCCGGTTCCAAAGCGATTGGCCCGACCGGTCCGGTCAGGTGTATTTGTTCCAATCGCTGGCGAAGAGCATTATCGCCGACGAGAACCGGCAGTTCACGGCAGACAAGGATGCGTACGTGTTTGACGTGACGGCCAATTACCAGAATGCGGCGATGCTGGCCCGGCAGAAAATTTGGCTGGCCAAGAAAAATTACGCGCCGGAGCGGGTCGAGGTCATGGACGCGAACGCGCAAGTGCTCGTGAAGCTGGAGTTCGACAAGTTCGAGTTCGGCAAGAAGTTCGACAAGGATTCGTTCGACATGCAGCGCAACATGACGAGCGCCCGGATGGAATCGCTGCCCGCCGGAGCCGGAGCGGCAGGGGATACTGGCGGCCCGGCAGGAGCAAGCGGCTCGAACGGCGATCAATCGGCCGGCGGAACCGGGCAAGCCTCCAAGCCGCTGACGACCGCCGAGCTGTCCCAGATCCGGCCGACCTACCTGCCCGCGGGCGTGAAGGAGAAGGATATGTCCGAGCTGAAGCTGAACGGCGACGGCGCGCTGATGGTTCGCTACGAAGGCGCTTACCATTACACGGTAACGATGGGGCGGCAGCCGGACGATCGCGTCGTGTCGCAAAGTCTCGGTTCGATTCTCGAGCTGGGCTTCACCCGGGGCGTTCTGTTCGGCGGCGAGCAGAAGACGCTGATCTGGTCGCACAACGGCATCGAATACCGGATTGTCACGCAAGATCTGCCGGAAGCGGAGATGATCCGGATCGCGCAATCGGTGCAGGCGGAAGCCGGAAAATAAAGGATGGGCGGTCGCGCAGGCGGCCGCCCTTCTGATCATTGACACCCTCCCCCTCGGGGTATACCATAGGAATATTGATCATACGAGGTAAGGAAGGGATACCGTTGGAATCGTTCTATCGCCCGACCCGGGTCGAGGTCAATCTGGATGCGTTGGAGCATAACGTAGAGGCATTTCGGAAGGCGCTTCCGGAGGGAACGGGGCTGATGGCCGTCGTCAAGGCGAATGCGTACGGCCACGGTGCGGTGCAGGTGGCCCGCGAGGCGGAGGCGCTGGGGCTCCAGTACCTCGGCGTCGCGCTGCTCGACGAGGCGCTGGAGCTGAGACGGGCCGGCATCACCTTGCCGATCCTGGTGCTCGGTTATACGCCGCCCGAGGGGTTGGAGCTGGCCGCGCGCAACGATGTGACGGTCAACGCGTTCAGCCGGGAGGTGCTGGACGCTCTGCGGGAACGCGGCGGGTCCCGGACCGGGGGAGAGCCGGTCCCTCCGCTGAAAATTCATGTGAAAATCGATACCGGCATGGGCCGGCTCGGCCTGCACGACACGAATGAAGCCATCGCTTATATAGAGGAAGCGCTGCGTTTGCCGGGCGTCGTCGTCGAAGGTATCTTTACGCATTACGCCTGCGCGGACGAGTCGGACAAATCGTATACGCTGGAGCAGCACGCGAAGTTTGTGCGCGTGGTCAATCACTTCCGCGAGCGGGGCGTCACGTTCCCGTGGGTGCATGCGGGCAACAGCGCGACAGGCTTCGATACGCCGGAGCTGACGTTTAATATGCTGCGTCTCGGCATCAGCCTGTACGGGCTGTATCCGTCCGAGGAGGTTCGCCGGGAGCGCATCGCCCTCGAACCGGTGATGAGTCTGAAATCGGAGATCGTCCACTTGAAGAAGCTGCCGCCGGGCTCCGCGATCAGCTACGGCGCCACCTATCGGACGAGCGGCGAGGAGACGATCGCGACGCTGCCGATCGGATACGCCGACGGATTCAGCCGCATGTTGTCCGGACGGGCGGAAGCGCTTGTCCGCGGACGGCGCGTGCCGATCGTCGGACGCATCTGCATGGATCAATGCATGGTCCGCGTCGACGACGCTCCGGAGGCGGCCCTGCATGACGAAGCCGTCTTGTTAGGGTCGCAAGGCGGCGAACGTATCACCGTGGAGGAGATCGCCGAGAAGCTCGGCACGGTGAACTACGAGATCGTCTGCATGATCTCCCATCGCGTGCCCCGCATTTATATTCGGGGCGGCCGGACGGTCCGCATCGACAATCCGCTGCTTGGCGGCTGATGCTGGGTCAAATTGCCACAAATCCTTTTGGAGCAGAAAAACAGGATTTTTCCTTGGCGACGCGAATACACATATAGGGAAGCGGATCGGAGCAGGGCAATGTCGCCGGCCGGATCGCCCGGTTACTAAACAGCCGAGCGGCCGGATGCTATACGGGGAAGATAGCGGAAAACGCAGAGGTTTGGTATATTTCGGATAGGGCTTCGCCATAATGCTAGTAAAGAGGTTTTCGAATGTTGACGGAGGTGCAAGTTTGGTGGCCAATGCGCAGAATACGAAACGGATCATGATCAGTTTGCCGGACCAACTGTTGCAAGAGGTAGACGGGATCGCGGCAAAGGAGAATTCCAACCGGAGCGAGCTGATCCGCCAAGCGATGAAGCTGTTCCTGATGGAGAGAAGAAAACGGCAACTGCGCGATTCCATGCAGCGCGGCTATATGGAAATGGCCCGAATCAATCTGCATATGGCTTCCGAGGCATTTCTGGCAGAGGAAGAAGCAGACCATACGCTGGACCGTTTGGTGAGCGGGGTGTAAACGTTGATTGTAAAGCGCGGAGATGTGTTTTTTGCGGATTTGTCTCCGGTGGTCGGTTCGGAACAGGGCGGGGTTCGCCCGGTTCTGGTCATCCAAAATGACATCGGCAACCGCTTCAGCCCGACGGTGATCGTGGCGGCCATCACGGCGCAAATTCAAAAGGCGAAGCTGCCGACGCATGTGGAGATCGATGCGGCGGAGAACGGCTTCGACCGGGACTCCGTCATCCTGATGGAGCAGATTCGTACAATCGACAAGCAGCGGCTGACGGACAAAATCACCCACTTGGACGACGAGATGATGCGCCGGGTGGACGACGCGCTGCAAATCAGCTTGGGCTTAATCGAATTCTGAAGCGGAGATTGTCGGGGAAACAGCCGACTATCATGAATGCCGGAACGGTCCGGACGTTCATGATAGACGGAAGTTTCGAGGGACAAGCTCCGCTTTTTTCATGTGTCGGATCCGCGCTTTGCAGTTGAACGGTGGAGGCATTTTCCCGTTATCGTGTACAATGGGAGGGTAGACGAAGGGGAGGTCATGCGTTTGGCGGAAAAAAGTTGGGAGACGCTCTTGCAGGCGGCCGACGGAACGGCGGCCGGAGGAGCGGACACGGTTCGGCCTGAAGCGGACGAAGCGCGGACGGCGGCCGAAAAAGCGCAGGAGGAAGACAGAATCCGCAAGGCGATCGCGGCGGAGCTCGGACTGCCCGTCAGCAAGGTGAAAGCGGCGGTCGAGCTGTTGGACGAGGGCAATACGATTCCGTTTATCGCCCGGTACCGGAAGGAGATGACGGGGGAGCTGGACGAGACCCAGCTTCGCGACATCGAGGACCGTCTCAAATATGCCCGCGGGCTTGAGGAGCGCAAGCGGGAGGTGCTCCGCCTCATCGACGAACAAGGCAAGCTGACGGACGAACTGCGCCAGAGCATCGTGGCGGCGACCAAGCTCCAGGAGGTCGAGGATCTGTACCGGCCTTACCGGCAAAAGCGCAAGACGCGGGCAAGCGTGGCGAAGGAGCGCGGTCTGGAGCCGCTGGCGCAGTGGATTGGGTCGCAGCCGCGTCAAGGCGATTTGCATGCGGAGGCGGCGAAATACATAGACGGGGAGAAGGGCGTATCCAGCGCTGAAGAAGCGGTGCAGGGCGCGATGGACATCATCGCCGAGCAGCTCGCGGACGACGCCGCGATCCGGGCCTGGGTGCGCAAGTTCACGTTCGACCAAGGCGTGATGGTTACGGAAGCGAAGGATGCCGAGGCCGAATCGGTCTATGAGATGTATTACGCCTATCGGGAGCCGATCCGGAAGCTCCCGCCGCATCGCGTGCTGGCGATCAACCGGGGCGAGCGGGAAGAATTCCTGCGGGTGAAGCTGGAGGTGCCCGAGGAGCGCATCCGCGAATGGATCGGCAAGCGGGTTGTCCGCGGGCCGGGGCCGGTCAGGGATACGCTCGAGGCGGTAATCGAAGACGCGTATAAACGTTTGATCGCGCCTTCGATCGAACGCGAGGTGAGGGCCGAACTGACGGAAAAGGCGGAGGAGCAGGCGATCAAAATTTTCGCCGAGAACTTGCGTGCCCTGTTGCTGCAGCCCCCGGTAAGAGGCCGGACGGTGATGGGCGTGGACCCGGCGTACCGGACGGGCTGCAAGATCGCGGTTGTGGACGAAACGGGCAAAGTGCTGGACATCGCCGTCGCGTATCCGACGCCGCCTCATAACAAGGTAGCCGAAGCGGAGCGCATCCTCTCCGGCTTGATCGACAAGCATCGCGTGGGGCTGATCGCCATCGGCAACGGCACGGCGTCGCGCGAGACGGAGGCGTTTATCGCCGGGCTGATTCAGAAGCTGCCCGGACGCAATCTGCAATACGTGATCGTCAGCGAGGCCGGTGCGAGCGTCTATTCGGCGTCCAAGCTGGCCCAGGAGGAATTCCCGCAGCTGGACGTTGCGGAACGCAGCGCGATCTCCATCGCCCGCCGGCTGCAGGACCCGCTGGCGGAGCTGGTTAAGATCGAACCGAAAGCGATCGGCGTCGGACAGTACCAGCACGACGTGACGCAGAAGCGTCTGGAAGAAAGTTTGGGCGCCGTCGTCGAGTCGGCGGTAAACCATGTCGGCGTCGATGTGAATACCGCATCGCCGTCGCTGCTCTCGTACGTCGCCGGGGTGAACGCGACGATCGCCAAAAATATCGTCAAGTACCGCGAGGAGAACGGGAAGTTCCGCACGCGCAAAGAGCTGCAGAAGGTGCCCCGGCTCGGGGCGAAAACTTACGAGCAATGCGTCGGCTTCCTGCGAATTACGGACGGCGACGAGCCGCTCGACAACACCCCGATCCATCCGGAATCGTATGCGGCCGTGGAGCGGCTGCTCGCGGAGCTGGAGCTGGATACGGATATGCTGGGCTCGGCGGCTCTCAAGGAGAGGCTGGGCGGCGTATCGCCGGAGAAGATGTCGGAGAAGCTGGGGCTCGGCGTGCCGACGCTGCGGGATATTCTCGACAGCCTGATGCGCCCCGGCCGCGATCCGCGGGACGAGCTGCCGAAGCCGATCTTCCGCACGGACGTGCTGCAACTGGAGGATCTGAAGCCGGGCATGGAACTGAAGGGCACCGTGCGCAACGTGATCGACTTCGGCGCGTTTGTCGACATCGGCGTTAAAAACGACGGCCTCGTCCATATCTCGCAGCTCAGCGACCGGTTTGTCAAGCATCCGCTGGACGTGGTGTCCGTCGGGGATGTCGTAACCGTCTGGGTGCTGAATGTGGATGTGAAAAAAGGCCGGGTCGGCCTGTCGATGCGCAAACCGGATTAGCCGGCGGGAATCAATCAAAAAGGCTGCTTCCCTTTATGAATGAGAGGGGCCCCTTGCAGCAGCAGGCTTAGGGGAACCCATCACATCAAGCGGGGAGCAGCCTTTTTTGCCGATAAAAAACGGATGTCGCCGCGGGCTTCCCAACCATTCTTTATCTGTCGCGATCTGTCGCGCGAAACGGCGTATCGTCCTTGTTCGCGGACGGCGTTTCGTCATGCATGCATGACGTTTGATCAGTGCCGAAGATCATTGTCGGTCTCGCCGGTATGGATCAGGATTCGTGGGCCTGCCGATCTTTGGCCGGCTGGGACGATTGGACCGTTTTGTTCCGGTAAAAAAACCAGCAGTCGTTCAGCAGCCGAATTTGACGCAGGTCCTTCTTATAGAAGGCGCGGGACAACTGATTGCAGAGCCATTGCGGCATCGTTCCATCCCCTTTCCATGTTGAGCCGCAAGATGTACTGCTATCTTATGTAGGGGGATGGCGGCTCGTGCAGGTCCTACGCGCCGTACTCTTCCTCGTACCACTGCTCAAGCTGCGCTTGCAGGGCGCGAATCTCGGTCAGCAGCGAGATCAGAGGATAGGTCGTCTCTTGGATGGAGGCGAATTGCCGCTCCAGCTCGTTGATGTATTCCAGTCCGCTGACGATTTGCAGCCGTTCGTCGAACAGCTCCAGATTGTCGCATTCGGCGACGATACGCGCCAGCGGCGGCACATTTCCGGCCGTCAGTTTGTCGATCTCCTTATGCAGCCTGCGGTTGAGCGCCGTCAACTGGTAGGCGTGGGAAGCGGGCATTTCGACGATCTCCAGCTTGTCGTCCAGTTGAAACAGATTGTATCTCATGCGGGCGTCTGTATGCGTCATGGGAACGTTTCTCCTTTTCCGGGGCCAAGTTCTACTTGACAGTGTAGCCCATCAAAGGGTACAAATTCAAGTGACAAGTCGATCCGGAAAGGAGTCTCGCGCCATGGAATCGCAATCGATACGCAATCCGAAGGAAGCGGATGCGGCAGGCTTGAACGAAAGCTCGCGGGGCTGGAGTCTCGATGTGACCGATTCGGATTTGCAGGCTTGGGTGGAACGCATTTCCCTGCGCTGGTTCGGACGTCCGTTCCGTCACCGGGCGACGTTTAACCGGAGGCTCAGCTCGACCGGCGGCCGGTATTTTATGAAATCGCACCATATCGAGATTAGCTGGAAGCAATATGCCGCATACGGACCCGCCGAGGTCGAGGCCATCATCAAGCACGAGCTTTGCCATTATCATTTGCATTTGACGCGCAGGGGATACCGGCATCGGGACGAAGATTTCAAGCGGCTGCTCGCGCAGGTCGGGGGAAGCCGGTACTGCCGGCGGCTGGACGAACGGCCCCGCCAAGCGAGACCGTTCCGCTACAAGCTGGTCTGCAAAGCGTGCGGCCTCGAATATTTGCGCAAGCGCCGCATGAATCCGTCCAAATACGCCTGCGGCAAATGCAGAGGAAAACTGGTGCTGATCGAACTGGGTTCCGCTTGACTCGAAAGGCGCGTTCATGATATCTTAAAAAGGCATTCCCCGATAGCTCAGTCGGTAGAGCACTCGGCTGTTAACCGAGTTGTCACAGGTTCGAGTCCTGTTCGGGGAGCCATCTTTTTATGGAGAGATACCCAAGTGGCTCAAGGGGACCCTCTGCTAAGGGGTTAGACTGCGTAAGCGGTGCGAGGGTTCGAATCCCTCTCTCTCCGTCCGATAGAAACCGTAATCCGATATGGGTTGCGGTTTCTTTGTCTTTGCGGAAGGAAGCAACGGCGTAACCGGATTTGGCGAGGGTAACAAAAGCGCCCCGACGCAAGCCTGGCGAGGCGTGCGCGGAGCGCCGCAAGAGGGGTCGTGAGGGGCCGCTATGTTTGTTACGGCAGTGTAATGTTCGCCCGGTACAGCTTGGCGTCCCAGCCGACCGTCGCGTTCAGCGACTCGGCCACGAATCGGAGCGGGACGTACATGCGGCTATCCGCATGAATTTTAAGCGGCACGGGGACAGACACTTTTTTGCCGTTTACGATCGCGCTCGAAGCGCCGTCCTGCAATTTCAGCGTGACGCCGCCGTGCGAGATGGTTGCCGTCTTCGTGGCCGCGTCCCAATGGAAATCGGCGTTCAGGGCCGTAATAAAAGGACGAATCGGAACGATCGTCGTCTCCCGCTCGATAAAACCTTTGAAATCGGGAATGTAGCGTCCGTCGATGGCGATCTGCACTTTAGGCTTGTCCAGCTTGCGCACGACCAACGCGTTGCTTAATTCGCGCCCGGGCGAAGTCAGCATCCGGCCATTCGCGTACAAGCCCGAGCTGGCTCCGCCGTCCATGTTCATCGCTTCCTTCAAGCCGAGCTGAATCGCGATTCCCGCGAGCTGCTCCATCGTCGCGGCGGATACGGTGCCGAACACGAGGCGGTCGTAGCGGTCCACGCCTACGAAGCTGCGGGCGGCCGAAGCGGAGGTGATCTTGGGGTCCGTGAATCCGTCCCGGGAAAAATTCAGATCCATCGCGCCGTTTGTCACCAGCTTCGGGCCGACGCCGATCGCCGCAAGCCAGGATCTGGCGTCCAGCGATTGGCCGCTGCCGTTCGTGGCGTTCAGGTCGATCCGGACGGGATCGGTTACGTCAAGCTTGGGGATCACGTACGTTTTGTTGTTGTTGCTGTGGCCGACGAAGAGCACGTATCCGTCTTTCGGGACAGGGACGGAATCCGTCGTAATGCGCGTGATCGCCCCGTCTTCGATGACGGCTTTCGTACCGTTCGGGAATCCGACCCATCCTCCGAAATCGTCGGTATACAGGACGACCTGATCGATATTGCTTTCCCCATAATATTTGTTTACGCCCCAAGGTTTAACCGCGTACGTTCCGCCGCCTTCGCGGACATGCACGGTGACATCGAGGTCGATCAAGTCGATGTCCGGCACTTTATCCGGGCCGATGAACAGGGTTTGATTTTCGCCCGAATGGATCAACTCACCGTCTTCCAGCAGCGCGCCGTTCGGATAGCGGATGTACGGATTTTTCTCATAGGCGTTGAAAAAGGTGCCGTTAATGGCGGCTACGGCGTTTTCGCGGGCGATGATGTTGCCGAACGGTTCGTCGTGCCCGATTCCTCCCGCCGACATTGCCGGAGCAACTTCGAGGGTAGGGTCGGTCAGGTCGATGGTGACGAGATTGACGCTGAACGTTTTTCCTTTGTAGGACACCTTGACCCCCGCCTCGCTCTCGACGGAAGAAGCGCCGCTGGCCGGTATGGCGCCGCCAAAGGCGAGCAAGCCGGCAAGGGCGATCGACAGGACGGCCGGCTTGCGTTTTGAAAAAAAGGACATGAAACGAACTCCTTTCCACGGTATGTATTCATAAATGTTCGTATCGGGAAAAGCATTTCGGACCCAGCATAACACAGGCGGGACAACCGCAAAAGATGTCAAAAAACGCCGTCGAACGGAACCAAAAATTTTTTTTAAAAAATGCTTGCACACTTCAAGACCATGAGATATAATAACACCTGTCGCCAAAAACGACAGAGAAAAAACAAGTGCTGTGGCCCGTTGGTCAAGGGGTTAAGACACCTCCCTTTCACGGAGGTAACAGGGGTTCGAATCCCCTACGGGTCATGTACGAGCCATTAGCTCAGTTGGTAGAGCACCTGACTTTTAATCAGGGTGTCGTAGGTTCGAGTCCTACATGGCTCACTCTTCATATACGCGGTCGTGGTGGAACGGCAGACACACCATCTTGAGGGGGTGGCGGGCGCAAGCCCGTGTGGGTTCAAATCCCACCGACCGCATACAAGGAATCCCTTGCGCAGCAAGGGATTTTTTTTGTCGGGAAGCAGAGGCGCCCGGTGCTTGGAGCACGGATGCCTCGCAGATTGGGCAAGCGGCACATTCAAGAATGCCGACGCATCTGCAAAACCGCACAAGGATGCGCATGTCGTCAGATTGGTGGCTCGAATGGAACTGGGGACGGATTTTTTCCCGTGCCAGCGATTCCGCATACGTCTCATGCTTAACGCAACATAGCCGCATATGGCCGTCCGAAACGGAAAACCCGACGAACCTGCGCCATGCGCGGTCCGCCGGGTTGTTTGCCGTTGCGACGTTTATTTCGAATCCGGAGCCGTCCGGCTTTCGGCTTGACGGTAGTCCCGTTGCGGAATCCGCAGCGTAACGATCCAGCTCGCGACGGCGATGACGGCGGAGATGACGAATACCGCATGCAGTCCGTCCGCGAGACGTTCCGCCGATTCTGCGCCGCCGGCCACGTATTGGTTCAGCACCGTGCCGAGCACCGCGACGCCCAGCGTCTGGCCGAGCGCGCGCAGAAACGTGTTGGCCGATCCGGCTGCGCCGCGCATGTGGATTTCGACGGAGGACTGGATGACGACGGTGAAGGTCGTCGTGGTCAACCCGAAGCCCAAACCGGTCAAGAACATGATCAGGACGAGCACCCACGTAGGCGTGGACGGGTCGATCCAGGCAAGGGAGATCGCCCCGAGCGCGATCCACAACCCTCCCAATACCGCTGCCGCGCGGGTTCCGTAGCGCAGCATCATCCGGCCGCTCAGCATGGCGCCGATCGGCCAGCCCAAGCTGATCGGGATCAGCGTGAGGCCCGATGACGTTGCTCCCAGCTTCAGCACGTCCTGAATCCAGAGCGGCAGATAAACCGTTAATCCGATCAGGATGGCGCTGGTCAAGAAACCGCCCGCGTTCGATACGGCCACGTCGGCTTTCTTGAACAGGGACAGCGGAATCATCGGTTCGGGATGCCTGACTTGAATGATAAAGAAAGCGGTCAACAGCACGGCCGCGATGCCGAACAGCGCGAAGATCGCCGCGGAGTTCCAGGCCAGCTCGTTGCCTCCCGTGAGCAGGGCGTACAGCAGCGCTCCGGTGCCGAGCATAAAGGTGACCGCGCCGCCGTAATCGATCCGGCGCTTCTTCTTATCCAGCGTTTCGGCGAAATATTTTCCGATCATCCACATGGAGACGATGCCGAACGGCAGATTAATGAAGAAAATCCAGTGCCAGCTCCAATAATCGACGAAAAATCCGCCCACCACCGGTCCGAATATGCCCGCGATGCCCCACATGGAGCTGATCAGGCCTTGCACTTTGGCCCGCTGCTCGAAGTTGAACGCGTCGGCGATAATCGTAAAAGTGACGGGGTTGATTGCCCCGGCGCCAAGTCCCTGTATGCCTCGGAACGCGATCAACTGCCCCATCGTTTGCGACAGGCCGCACAGGACGGACCCCGCCAGAAACAGCGTAACGCCCATGATATAGACGATCTTGCGTCCGAACAAATCCGAGAGCTTCCCGAAGATCGGCGTTGTGACGGCCGAAGTCAGCAGATAAATGGCGAAAACCCAGCTTATCAGCTCAACGCCTCCGAGATCGTCAATGATGACGGGCATCGCCGTGCTTACGATCGTCACTTCGATGGCGGCGAGAAAGGTGGCGATGAGCAAGGCCGTCGATATTTTTTTCTGCACGGCGTTCATACAGTTGCTCCTTTCCCAAGCGTGATGCAAGGTTGACCCTTCCAATGAATTCCTGTATATACCGCCTCATCGTAATCAATCCGCTTCCCGAAGTCAATACCGCGCAACCGTGAACAGTTCACCGGCGCCGAGACAGAGCCGGCGGTGGAACGACCCGGGGAAGGCGGGAGAGGAATAACCCCGGCAAACGCCGAAGCCGCCGCGAGCACGGTCGGCCCCAAAAATGTGTCAAAAACATGGCTGAATTGTGATAAAAAAGTGAACAAATCCCGAAAAGTGTGGTATACTGGTAGCAAGAAAGCACTTACAAGATCGGGAGTGTTCGCGATGACGACAAAATCGGTATCCGCAGATGAAATCCGCCGGCCGTCGGCATCCAATGTGATGGGGCTCGTCCGGGTTATGACCGCGATGGCTTGGGGCGTGCTGGCGATCGGGCTCGTTTTATGCCTGTTCAACCTGGGGCATTTCAGCGACCGCAACGTCGGCTTGATGGTCGGACTCGGATTTCTGGTCGGCAGCGTGCACATCTATGTGATCGGGACGGCGATCGGTCTGGTGCATGCCCGGATGCACACGGATGAACCATCGGCCGGCGGTCAATAACGGTTCTGCGCGCGGATGATCGCTCACAGGCCGTTCTTCCTTACGGGAGAACGGCCCTTTTTAATGAACAGGAACAGTTCGCCGACTTTATGATCGGGATGGAATCCAACGGTACCCGACAGATGATCCGAAGCTTCGCTCAAGCCGCTTCCGAAAGGGAAGCGGCTTCTTTTGCATGATCTCGATCCGGAATTTACAATGGAGCTTGGGGACATAGATAGAATGTCGCCCGATCGAAAGGATACGGAAGGAGAGGAATGCCATGCCCGATTTATCTTCCGAGTTCGAACTGAAAAGCCTAAAGCTGAAAAACCGGATCGTTATGCCGCCCATGTGCCAGTATTCGGTGGAGGCGAAGGACGGAGTCCCGAACGATTGGCACTTCGTGCATTACGTGTCCAGAGCCGTCGGCGGGGCTGGACTGATTATCATGGAGATGACGGACGTCGAGCCGGATGGCCGGATCACCGACTACGATCTCGGCCTCTGGTCGGACGATCATATTCCGGCGTTCCGGCGGATCATCGACGAGGTGCACCGCTACGGAGCGAAGATCGGCATCCAGATCGCCCATGCCGGACGCAAAGCGGAGGATGCGGAAGTGCCCGTAGGGCCGTCGGAGATTCCTGTCGACGCAAGCTTCAAGAAGCCGAGGGCGCTGACGACCGAGGAAGTGCGCGAGATGGTCGGAAAATTCCGGGAAGCGGCCAGACGCGCGGTGGATGCCGGCGTCGATACGCTGGAGCTGCACGGCGCGCACGGGTATTTGATCCATCAATTCCATTCGCCCGCGATCAATAACCGGTCGGACGAATACGGCCGCGATTACGCTCTGTTCGGAACGGAGGTCATCCGCGCGGTGAAAAGCGTCATGCCGGCCGATATGCCGTTGATCATGCGAATTTCGGCGGTCGAATATATCGACGGCGGCTACGATCTGGATCATGCGATCGAGATTTGCCGCAGGTATCGGGAGGCGGGCGTCGATCTGTTCCATATCTCCAGCGGAGGCGAAGGCCCCGCCGGCAAGCGCAAGCCCGGCAACTATCCTGGTTATCAGGTGCCGATGGCGAAAGCCGTCAAGGAGGCGCTGAACGTCCCGGTTATCGCCGTCGGGCTGCTGGATGACCCTCAACTCGCCAATTCGGTAATCGCCAACGGGGACGCCGATTTGATCGCGGTCGGCCGCGGCATGCTTCGCGACCCGTATTGGGCGGTTCATGCGATCCGGCACATTACCGGCGAAGTGCAAGCTCCCCGGCAATACGCCAGAGGTTATTGACGCGCGCGCTGCCGCAGGCGCGAGGCGAACGAAGCCGTTCTTTTCCCAAGGGAAAAGGGCGGCTTTTTTTTCGGGCGTGATGACGGAAAAGGCAGCGGCGGCGAATGGAGTCGCCGACCCTCTATATGTGAAAAGGTTCACATGTGACAGAGCGTTGAACGATCTATTACAGAAAAAAGACGAATTCTTGACGTGATTGTGAAGTGTGCGGCTATCTCATTGCGTTTCTGCTATGTTGAAGATGAGCGATTTATTAACGGGATGAACCATCTAGCCGAGACGTTGTTCCGGTGACGGTTCGGGCTTGACGACGAGGAGTGAGTGAAGTGAAATCGCATGTGCGCAAATGGACAACGGCATTGCTGATGCTGATGGCGGCGCTTTTGTCGGGGTGCACGGACAAGGTGATCGTGCTCGACCCGAAAGGACCGATCGGCGAGGCGCAAAAGGATCTGATATACCTATCGACCATTCTCTGCCTGATTGTCATCGTGCCGGTGCTGCTGCTGACCGCCTGGGTAGTCTGGCGCTATCGCGACAAGCCGGGACGCAAAGCGGCTTACAAGCCGGAGTGGGAGCATAACACAAAGCTTGAGATCATCTGGTGGACCATTCCGATTTTGATCATTATCGCGCTGGGGACGGTGACGGTGAAGTACACGTACGCGCTGGAGCCCTCCAAGCCGATCGAATCGGAGAAAGAACCGGTTACGATTCAAGTCACCTCGCTGGATTGGAAGTGGCTCTTCAAATATCCGGACGAAGGCATCGCTACCGTCAACTATGTCAACATTCCGGAGGATGTGCCGATCCGGTTCCAACTGACGTCGGAGACGGCGATGAACTCCTTCTGGATTCCGCAGTTGGGCGGACAGATCTATACGATGTCGGGCATGGCGATGACGCTTTATCTCCAGGCCGACGAACCGGGCACGTATTACGGTTCGGGCGCGAACTTCACCGGCGAGCATTTCGCGAAGATGACGTTCGACGTCAACGCGATGCCGCAGGAAGAATACGACGAGTGGGTGAAGCAGGCGAAAGCTTCCGGCAACCCGCTCACCGAAGAAGGTTACGAGCAGTTGAAGATTCCCGGCACGACCGGGACGCATACGTTCTCTTCGTTCCCGAAAGGGTTGTTCGAGAAGGTCGTCAACCAGTACGCGGTCGGCGGCAGCGCCCATCGCCATCACGGAGCGGCTCCCGGCGGCGAAAGCGAATCGCGCAAGGAGGACGCCGGCGCGAAGGGCGAGCACGCGCACACGCCTGCCGCATCCCCGTCCCCGTCCGGAGGCAGCCATCATGCGGGACATTAATACACGGCGAATGGAGGCTTCCCCATGCTGAACGATTTGAAAGATTTTCTGCTTAACGACTTTTTCGTCACGGGCGACCCGCTGATTCTCGGCTCTCAGGTTGCCATCGCATTGTCGATCGTGGCGATCGTCTTCGTGCTGACTTATTTCAAGAAATGGAAATGGCTCTGGACCGAGTGGCTTACGACCGTCGACCATAAACGGATCGGCATCATGTATATCATCGCGTCGCTGCTGATGCTGTTCCGCGGCGGCGTGGACGCCCTGCTCATGCGGGTCCAGCTCGCCGCGCCGCAGTTGGAGTTTCTGCATGCGGATCACTATAACCAGATCTTTACGACGCATGGCGTCATCATGATTTTGTTTATGGCGATGCCGCTCATGTTCGGTTTGTTCAACATCGTGCTGCCGCTGCAGATCGGGGCGCGCGACGTCGCTTATCCGTTCCTGAACGCGCTCAGCTTCTGGCTGTTTTTCTGGGGCGCGATGCTGTTCAACGTATCGTTCGTCATCGGCGGTTCGCCCGATACCGGTTGGCTTGCGTATCCGCCGCTGTCGGGACTGCAATTAAGCCCTGGAGTCGGCCAGGACTTCTACATCTGGGGCATCCAGATTTCCGGCATCGGCAGCCTGGCGACGGGCATCAACTTCGTGGCGACCATCCTCAAGATGCGCGCGCCGGGCATGAAGCTGATGGATATGCCAATGTTCGCCTGGTCGGTGCTGGCATCCTGCGTGACGATTATGTTCGCCTTCCCGATCCTGACGGTGACGCTGTTCCTGCTGTTCCTCGACCGTTACCTGGGGGCGCATTTCTTCACGCTTGACGCCGGCGGCAACCCGATGATGTACATCAACCTCATCTGGATGTGGGGACACCCTGAGGTTTATATTGTGATCCTGCCCGCGTTCGGCATATTCTCCGAGGTCGTCTCGACCTTCGCGAGGAAAAAGCTGTTCGGCTACAAATCGATGGTGTTCGCGTTAATGAGCATCAGCGTGGCCTCGTTCTTCACGTGGGCGCACCACTTCTTCACGATGGGATCGGGAGCCAACGTCAACGCCTTCTTCGCCATAACGACGATGATTATCGCGATTCCGACGGGCGTCAAGGTGTTCAACTGGCTGTTTACGATGTTCCGCGGCCGGATCACGTTCTCGACGCCGATGCTGTGGACGATTGCGTTTATTCCTTGCTTTGTCATCGGGGGCATGACGGGCGTGCTGCTGTCCGTCGCGCCGGCCGACTTCCAGTTCCACAACAGTTATTTCCTGATCGCGCACTTCCACCAAGTGCTGATCGGCGGCGTCGTGTTCGGGTATTTCGCCGGACTCTACTACTGGTGGCCGAAGCTGTTCGGCTTCAAGCTGCACGAAGGACTTGGCAAATGGGCGTTCTGGTTCTGGAATATCGGCTTCTATGTCTGCTTTATGCCGCAATACGTGCTCGGCCTCATGGGCATGACGCGGCGGTTCAACGAGTACGACTTCGACATGGGCTGGCAGCCGCTTAATATCGTCTCCACGGTCGGCGCCTTCCTGATGGGCATTGCGTTTATCTTCCAGGTATGGCAGATCGCGCACAGCATCAAATTCCTCAAGAAGGAGAAAACGGGCGATGCCTGGGACGGACGTACGCTGGAATGGTCGATTCCTTCGCCGCCGCCGGTGTACAACTTCGCCCGGCTGCCGCAGGTATCCGGCCGTGATCCCTGGTGGGAAGAGAAGCAGCGCATCGCCCGGGGCGAGCAGCCGTCGCCGCTGCCGCCGCTGGAGCCGATTCATATGCCGAAAAATTCGGGCATCCCGTTTATTATGTCGTTCTTCTGGTTCGTCGCGGGCTTCGGCTTTGTATGGGACTGGAAGTGGATGATTATCCCCGGATTGGCCGGCGTCGTTATCTGTATGTTGATCCGTTCCTTCTCTTACGATACGGATTACTACATCTCCGTGGAAGAAATTGAGCGGACGGAAGCTAAGCTAAGGGGGGCCTACTGATGGCACACGCAACCATAAGCGGCGCTCCTGCGCACGGCGGCCAGGGAAGCGTCCCGCCCGGGCATCACGTTCAGGGCGGACATGACGAGCATCACGATCACGAATCGCTGAAGACGTTCGGATTCTGGATGTTTCTTATCACGGACTGCATCTTGTTCGGAACGCTGTTCGCCACCTACCTGGTGCTGCGGTTTAACACCAGCGGCGGACCGACGGCCGAAGAGCTGTTCCAGATGCCGATCATTATCGCCGAGACGTTTATTCTGCTGACCAGCAGCTTTACGAGCGGCTTGGCGGTTCTGGAGATGAAGAAAGGCAATAAAAAGGGACTGATCGGATGGCTGGCGGTTACCGCCGCTCTGGGCGCCGCATTTATCGCGCTGGAGGTGTCCGAATTCGTTCATCTGGTGCACGAGGGAGCGACGATCAGCACGAGCGCCTTCCTGTCCGCGTTCTTCACGCTGGTCGGCACGCACGGACTGCACGTTACCGTCGGTCTGGTCTGGATGATCGCGCTCATGATTCAATTGGCCCAGCGCGGCATCACGCCGGTGACGGACCGGAAGGTGACGATCATCAGCCTGTATTGGCACTTCCTCGATGTCGTATGGATTTTCGTCTTCTCGCTCGTTTATCTGCTGGGGGTGATGTAGGATGGCGCAGCATCAAACAGTTTCGAACGGACATGGCGGCCATAACGGCGGCCACGGCGGCGGTCACGGTTCGCTGAAGTCCTATGTCATCGGCTTTGCGCTGTCGATCGTGCTGACGATTATCCCGCTTGTCGTCGTGATGAACGGGATGCTGGGACGCGTCGGCATGACGGTCGTGGTTCTGGCGGCGGCAACCCTGCAGTTCATCGTCCAGCTCGTCTTCTTCATGCATATCCGGGAAGAGGAGAAGCCGCGCTACAATCTGATGGCGCTGCTGCTCGGTATCTTGCTTCTGCTGACGATCGTAATCGGATCGATCTGGATCATGTCGATGAACGTCGTCGCGCACTAATTCGAAAGAAACGGAAAACCGGTCTGCTCCTGTAGGGGCAGACCGGTTTGTTCATACGCCCGATTTGTCGACCGTCAGCCTGTTGAGGCGGTCCGTTCGGATTTCCGCGGTTTGGGGATCGAGGCCGGACAAAGCGGCGCATTCCCGAAACGCAAAATGCCTGCATCCTATGCATTTGGGACGGTCCAACCGGGTTAGCGCGTAGTCGATCGCCTCGCCGGTGTGCTCGAAAAAGTGTTCCTTGCCGATCAGGTCGTACAATCCCGTGCTTTTCAGCACTTCTTTCGGCTGGGACTGAATGCCCGAGATCAGAACGATGCCGCCGTGGTTGATTATGTCCTTGACCAAGTGGGCCAGATTCGCTTCCCCCGTCGTGTCCATGAAGGGAACCTTGCCCATCCGGAGCAGCAAAATTTTGGGCCATTGCCGGATCGAGCCCATCACCGATTGTTCAAACGAAGTTGCCGCGCCGAAAAAGAGCGCGCCTTCCACGGTATAAATGGCAAGCTGAGGGCAGTCATGCCCTTCGTTGACCATATGAGGGACGACCTTTTCATGTTTTGCGGAAGGATCGGGCAAAACTTTGGCGACTTTAAGGATGTCGCTCATCCGTTTGGCGAACAGAATAACCGCCAGGATGAGCCCGACTTCCACGGCTGTTGTCAGATCGGTTAACACCGTGAGCAGGAAGGTCATCATCAGGACAACGGAATCGGTTGTTTTGGTTTTCAAAATATGGATAAATTCTTTGCGTTCGCTCATATTCCAGGCCACCACCATCAGAATGGGCGACATGCTGGCCAACGGAATATCGGAGGCAAACGGGGCGAACAACAGCAGCACCAATAAGACGACGACGCTGTGAACCATGCCCGATACGGGGCTCGCCGCGCCGCTTTTGATATTGGTCGCCGTCCGCGCGATCGCTCCGGTAGCGGGAATTCCCCCGAATAAAGGCGTAACGATATTGGCGATTCCTTGCCCGATCAACTCGCGGTTGCTGTGATGGCGGCTGCCCGTCATCCCGTCGGCCACGACGGCGGACAACAGCGATTCGATCCCGCCCAGCATGGCGATCACCAAGGCGGGACGGATAAGCAACTCGATTTTCTCAAGGGTAATCTCCGGCAAATGAAAAGCGGGAAGCTCGCTGGGAATTGCGCCGTACGTCGAACCGATCGTCGCCACTTGATCCGGGAAGAACCAGGCGGCGATCAAGCTGGATACCACAAGGCCGATCAGCGAAGCGGGAACTTTCGGGAGCAGCTTGGGCAGCCATAACAGGAACGCCAAACTTATAACAGCGGTGATGACGCTGTACACGTTAACCGTCGAAAAATGCAAGCCGATTTCCTTCATGTTGGAGAGAAAATCTTCGTGCTTCCGGATGTCGCGAAGCCCCAGGAAATTCGCGATTTGCCCGGTGAAAATCAGGACGGCGATCCCGGCGGTAAACCCGATGGTGACCGGCCGCGGGATATATTTAATAAGCGCCCCCAGCCTGAAAACCCCCATCAGGACCAGCAAAATTCCCGCCAATATTCCCGCGATCAGCAAGTTCTCGTAGCCGTACTGCATGACAATCGCAAACAAGATGGGCACGAACGCCCCCGTCGGGCCGCCGATTTGAAACCGGGAGCCCCCCAACAAAGAGATGATAAACCCGGCGATGATCGTGGTGTATATGCCGTATTGCGGGCTGACTCCAGAAGCAATGGCAAAAGCCATCCCCAGAGGAATGGCTATGACGCCGACGATCAGCCCCGACAGCAGATCCCGGCGAAAATACTCCGTATTGTATCCGGCAAATCTTCCCCATGCCTTCATTGCGAAACCCTTCTTCTTTCAGGATATTGGATGATTGGGATTATTCGGTTCTGACGGATTCCAGCATCGAGATGGCATCGACCAGATGGTTGTCGAATATTTGTCTGGCAACCTGAAGAAGATCCTTGATGAGAGGATCCCGAAGCGAATAAATAACGGAAGTGCCTTCTTTCGTTCCGCTTACGACGTTTTTATTGCGGAGCACGGCCAATTGCTGCGACACGGCCGAGCCTTCGCTTCCCAGAATGGTCTGCAGCTCATTAACGGTTTTGGGTCCTTCGCTCAGCACCTCAAGAATCCGAATGCGCATCGGATGAGCCAACGCTTTAAAGAATTCCGCTTTGAATTGCTGGAGTTCGCGATTCATCGATCAAGCCCCTTAATATTTGAAGATCTGAAGATAAAGATATAGATAGAATACCACAAGTGAGAAGTCCGGTGAACCATATATGAACATAATTATCTTCAAATAATCAGATCTTATAAAATAAAGCCCTCGACACCTCCTTGTTTTGGAGGCGAAAGGGCTTGGCCGTTCGCTTGCGTTTTATTTTGGAGATTCATTAACCTGTTCAGCCGCGTCCGAGCGTATCCAGAGAAGCCAGCTTGCGGCCGGCAAAATCGAACAAGGTCAAGTTCGCCCAATTGTTGGCGTGGCCGACCGACCATTCCGGCTTCGACGGAATCCAGCACGGTTCCCAATAATGGTAACCGGCGCCCAGGCCGCCGGGCGTCTCCCTGATGACCGCCGCGAAGTCCGCCAAGTAGCGGGATTGTCCTTCGACGGTGGCGGGGTATCCGGCGTGCAGTTGCTCTTCTTGACGAACGATCAGCGGCGAGCCTTCCGGCCCGTTCAGCGTCCACGGATAGGCCGTCTCCACCACGATGATCGGCTTGCCGTACCGCAGCGCCAGATCGGCCAGGTTGGCCCGGAGGTCATCCAGCGTGCCGTGCCACCAAGGATAATAGGACAAGCCAATCGTATCGAACTCGACCCCCTGCTCTCGGAACCGGTCGAAGAACTTGACGCTGGACGCGTTGTCGCCGCCCCTGTCGATATGGATCATGATCTCGATCGCCGGGTCGACCGAACGCGCCGCGTCGATGCCCGATTTCACCAGCCCGGCAAACCGCTTCCACTGGCCGTCGGTGTCGTGCTCGCCGTCCACCCGGCCGTCGTCCCACAGCATGCCCGGCGTAATCTCGTTGCCGATCTGCACCATATCGGGCAGGGCGCCCGCGTCCCGAAGCGCATGCAGCACATCGGCCGTATACAGTCCGACCGCATCGCGAAGCGCGTCGTAGTCCAATCCCTCCCAAGCGCGGGGTTTCCACTGGTTGGCGGGATCGGCCCACTTGTCCGAGTAGTGGAAATCCAGCAGCAAGTGCAATCCCCGCTCCTTGATCCGCCGCGCCATCGCCAGCGTCCGCTCCAGGTTGCAGTACCCGCCCGCGGGTTCGTTCCAGATTCGCAGCCGGATGGAATTCACGCCGCTCGCCTGCACGATGTCCAGCACATCGCCCGGCCGGTCCCCCTCGTAATAGGCGCCGCCTTCTCGTTCGATCTCGTCGACGAACGACAGATCGGCCCCCCGGTAAAACGTCTTCTTCATCCCGGTCCCTCCCGTTACGGTTCGATTTCGGCCTTATCCTTTGACCGAGCCCAATACAAGCCCTTTGACGAAAAACTTCTGCAGGAACGGATACACGATCAGCACCGGCAGAGCGCCGATAAAAATTTGCGCCGCCTTGACCGTTTTCTGCGAGATCAGCTCCATCTCCTTCGGATCGAAGCTCATCGAGCTCATGTCGCGTTGAATAATGACGGTCTGCAGGAACGTGGCCAACGGATAGTCCCTGGAATTGCTCAAGTACAGCAGGCCGTCGAACCAGGAATTCCAGTGGAACACCATGCTGAACAGCGTCAGCGTCGCCAGCGCCGGAAGCGACACGGGCAAATAGATGTGGAACAGCGTCCGGAAATGTCCCGCTCCGTCGATCAAAGCCGCTTCCTCCAGTTCCTTCGGGATGCCGCGGAAAAAGTTCAGCAGCAAAATCGTCAGCCATACGTTCACCGCGCCGGGGATAATCAGCACCCAGAACGTATTGACCAGGCCGAGCTTCTGGATGACGATGTAGAACGGGACAAGCCCTCCGTTAAAGATCATCGTAAAAACAAAGATCCACGCGTATACGTTGCGCCCGCGAAATACGGAGGTTTCCTTGGACAGCGGATAAGCCGCGGTCACCGCAAGCAGCAGCGTAAGGGCCGTGCCGGTTACGGTTCGCAGCACGGAGACCCAGATCGAATGCAGGAAAACCGGATTGTCGATCGTTTTTTTGTAGGCTTCGAGGGTGAAATCGACCGGCCACAACACGACCAGATTGGCATCGGCCGCCGATTTGGCGCTGAACGACACGGCCAGCACGTGAACGAGCGGGATGACGCACAGCAGCGACAGCATCAGCAGGCCGACCGTGTTAAACGCCGTAAAAATCCGGTACGGAACCGTCTTGTGGTACATGTCCGGCACTCCTTTCCGTCAAAATACGCGGTAGCCCGCCCATTTGTAGGCCAATCGGTACGAAATCAGGATCAGCACGAGGCTGACCAGCGATTTGAACAGGCCGATCGCCGTACCGAACCCCATCTCTCCGCTCAGAATCGCGGTACGGTAGACGAACGTGTCGATAATGTCGCCTTTGTCGTATACAAGCGGATTGTACAGGTTGAAGATCTGGTCGAAGCCGGCGTTCAGGATGTTGCCCAGCGACAGCGTGCCGACGACGATCGCGATCGGAAGCATCGACGGGATCGTAATGTGCAGCGTCTGCCTGAGCCGGCTGGCGCCGTCCACCTCGGCCGCTTCGTACAGCGAAGGGTCGACATTGGCAAGCGCCGCGAGGAACACGATGGCGCCGAAGCCGAACTCCTTCCAGATGTCGGAGACGACCACGGTGAAGCGAAACCAGTTGCCGTCGCCCAGGAAAAAGATCGGCTCGATGCCGAACATCGCCGTCAGCGCCCGGTTGACGAAGCCGCCGTCGGTGGACAACACGTCGAGCAAGATGCCGCCGAGAATGACCCACGACAGGAAATGCGGCAAATACACCATCGTTTGCACGTACCGCTTGAACCCTTCCCGTCGCACCTCGTTCAGGAACAGGGCGAACGTGAACGGAGCGGCCAGATTGAACACCAGCTTCAAGGCGGCGATCAGCAGCGTGTTCCAGATCACCTGCAAGCTGTCCTGGCGCTCGAACAAATAACGGAAGTTGTCCAGACCGACCCATTCCGATCCGCCAATGCCGAGCCAGGGCTTATAGTCCTGGAACGCCATCACGATTCCGCCCATCGGGATGTAGTTGAAGATCACCAAGAGAACCAACGACGGCAACAACATCAGATGAAACGGCCATGTTCTTTTGAATCCTTTCATGCCTATGCCTCCCCGCCGACCGCCGGCCGAAAGTAGAGGAAGCGGTCCGACTTCCGGCCGCTTCCGTCATTTTCGTACCGTACTTCCTTTCATGCTATTTCTTGACGCTGTCGTACCAGGCGTTGACTTCCTGCGTGATGGCGTCGCCGCCCGACGACTTCCACGTCGAGACGAATTTGTCGAAAGCATCGAGCGGCTGCTTGCCGTAGATGATCTCGTTCAGCGTCTGGCTCTCGATTTTGGTCAGATAATCCATTCTGGTTTTCATCGTGGGCGTGGCCGGGCCGTTGAACAAATTCGGCCACGAGATGTCTTTCTGCGACATGAGCACCTTCGCCGCGGCGGGCGTCTCCGGACCGTAGTTGTTTTTGACTTCTTTTTCGAGCCTCGTCTTCGGTTCTTTGCCTTCGGCCAGATTCAGCAGCGCCTTCATCTGCGCGTCGGGGATGCGCGCGCCGTCGCGGATGAGGAAGTAACGCATGACGTTGACTTCGCCGCCCGGGATTTTATCCAGATACACCGGTTGGCCGTTCGCGTCGAGATCGTAGTCGTAACCCTTGAACAGGCCGATGTCGAACACGCCGCCCGGCTGCGGATCGGCCAGATGCTCGAACAGATAGTTCTGATACGTAAACAGCGCTTCCGGATGCTTCATGTTTTTGTTGATCAGCGTGACGCCGTTGGTGAAGTTCGTGCCGTGGCGCGCCGCTTTGCCGTCCGGTCCCGTCGGGATCGGGTAAGGCTTCCATACGGCATGGCTGACATTCTTGAGCGTATCGGTCAGCGGCCAGCCGCTCATCCAATACGGTCCGGGGATGATTCCCGCTTTGCCCGCCACCGCCGGTTCCGCCGTCTTGTTCTCGTCCCACAGCGCCGCTTCTTTGGGAATGTAGCCTTTGGCGTACCATTCGCTCAGCTTCTGCAGCCCCGGCTTCATGTTGGCGTTGACGGAACCGTATTCGAGCTTGCCGTCCGCTCCCTTGTTCCACTGCTGGGGAATGGTGCCGAACGCGCCGAACACCCAGGACGGATCGCCCATCCACGTGTTCATGCTCGATTTGAAGCCGATGCTCAATGGGATGACTTCCTCCGGCTTCAGGCCGTCGGGGTTGCGCGTTTTGAAGGCTTCCATGACCGCTTCGAGATCGGCCAGCGTCTTCGGTCCTTGCAGGCCCAGCTTATCGAGCCAGTCCTGGCGAATCCACAGCAGGTAATCGTGGTTGTAGGCGTAGTCGAGCACCGGGATGCCCATCCGCTTGCCGTCTTTCGTATATTGATCCCAGACGGTCGGATCGAGCGCCATCGCCTTCTTCCATTTCTCCGAAGCGTACTTGTCGAACAGGGGGCCGACTTCCTGGAAGATGCCGGAATCGATCAAGCTCTGGACAAGCTGGGGATCATCCTTGCCCACTGTCACGACGTCGGGCATATCTTGTCCGGACGACATCGCCAGCCTCAGCTTTGTGGCGAAGGCGCCGTTGGTGTCGGTCACCGACCAGAGCGTCTTGACGTTAATGCCAAGCGTCTCGAGCGCCCACCGGGTCACGACGTTATTTTCGATCGTTTCGCCGTTTTTGAACTTCAGCGCGGGATCGATGCCCCACACCGTCGTAATCGTGACGGGCGGATCGTATTTTTCCTTATAAACGTTCTGCTCGGCGCCCGTCGGGCCGGGCGACTGGCCGGATTGTCCTTCGTTCTCGCTCCCGCAGCCTGCAAGCGCTGTCATCGCGGCCGTTAGGACGAGCATCGCTTTGGTCGAAACGCGCTTCATCAGCGAATCCCCCCGTAAGTTCGTTTATCTTACACGTTTCATTATAGAAGGGGCGGAGTTCGGGGCCTATGACACGAATCGAACATTCCTGCACCTTTTCCAACCATTTTGCCGCCTCATTGCTCCCGGAATTCTCCAGGGGTCAGGCCGTAGTGCTTTTTGAACATTTTGCTGAAATATTGAGGGTTCTGATAGCCGAGCTCGGACGTAATCTCATAGATTCGTTTGTTCGTATGCTTCAGCAGATAGAGCGCCCGCTCCATCCGCATTCGGATGATGTAGTCGCCCAGGCTTTCTCCCGTCTCGGCTTTGTACACCTTGGACAGATAGACGGGATGCAGATAGACGCGTTCGGCGATCGTCTTGACCGACGTGTCGGGCCCCAAGTCGCTTGTGACCATCTCCTGCACCTTGGCGACGATGAATCGCTTCGTGTGCTCGTCGTTCGCCGACAGCTCGCGCTTCAGCCGCTCGATCGCCCCGAACGCCCAGTCCCGCAGATGGCTGGCCGACCGGAACAAGCTCTGGTCGATCAAGCCGTCCGTGCCGGCGTAATTCAATTCGAAGATGGATTGTCCTTGCTTGTGCGCGAGATAGAGCAGGGCGTTTGCGACCGACAAATACAACTCGTATAAATGCTCGCGCGTCAACCGGCTGTCCGGCAGGTCGGACAACGCCTTGCCGATCTTGTCCCTGGCGGCCTCCCATTGCTTCGACTCCAGCAGATGGATCAGCGTCGGCGGCGTATACAGCGTCTCCAGGAAGCGTATGCTCCGATTCGCTTCGGCCGAGCGCTCCTCGTCGAGAAACCGGATGGCGGCCGATTCCGCTTGTCCGAGGGGGAACAAGGCGCCGAGGCCGGACCGGTAAGCGGAGGGCATGCCTTCGGGAAACGTAAACCAGCCGGTCACCACCAGCGAAATCTCGCCTTTGAGGTAATTGCTGACCTGCCGCTGGAACAGACGCGCCGAACGCTCCAGCATCGCTCTGCGATCGCGCTCGTATTCGGGCGACCGCTCCAGCCGAAGCTGCACGTCGGGTCGGCATTGGGCGATGAGCAGCAGGCAGTCATGCGGGGCTTTGCCGTGCCAGACGGCAAACTCCCCGGCGAATATTTCCTCGGCTATATTGCCGACGGCGAATTCCATCAGCGACATCGAATGATGGTCGAAGCCGGAGAAGGACTTTCCGAGCTGAATAAGCGCCATCACGGCCGGTTCGTCGACGGCGAGGGGAATTTCGTATTGCGCCAGCTTGTCCGCCAGCAACTTCGCCGACAGACGCCGGCCCAGCAGCAGGTCGTGCAGCAGATGGGCGCGGAGCACGGAATAATCGGACTTGATGTTGTACAGCAGTTGCTGGTATTTGTGCGACTGGCTCCATTCGTCCTTCAGCGATTCGATGGCTCCGGTTACGCAGGCGACGAATTCCTCGTCATGAACGGGTTTGAGCAGGTAGTCGAACGCTTGCAGTTGAATCGCTTTTTTGGCGTATTCGAAGTCGGAGTGGCCGGTCAGCAGGATGCAGCGGACATGGGGCCACGAATCGGCGATTCGTTTGATCAGCTCCAGGCCGTCCATGCCCGGCATGCGGATATCGGTGACGACGATATCGACGGATTGTTCGGTAAGGATATCGATCGCTTGGGACGCCGAATCGGCCGCGTATACGGCGGAGATGCCGAGCTGCTCCCACGGAATGGTCGACTTGAGACTGTCGGTTACGTAAGATTCGTCGTCCACCAGCAAAATTTCGATCATGATGAAGAACCTCCCGTATGGTTGTCAGGCTGAGCAGATGGCTGCGCGGAATGATCGGCGGACAGCGGCCAAGCGAGCGTAACGCGCAGCCCGCCGGAGGGCATCGGCTCGAATCGCAAGCCGGCGTTCGCCCCGAACCTCAAATGCAGGCGCTGGTGCACATTCCAGAGCCCGCAGCCCATCTCCGAGTCCATCGGCTGCTCCAGCTTGCGGGTGAGGATGAGCAGCTCCGTCTCGCTCATGCCTTTGCCGTCATCCTCCACGACGAGCCGGGCTTCGCCTCCCGAGATCTCGCCGCGAACGGCGATCCGTCCGGCTCCGGGCTGCGGCTCTATGCCGTGCAGCACCGCGTTCTCCACCAGCGGCTGAACGACAAGCGGCGGAATCTCCAGCTTGCGGAGACGGGGCGGCACGTCGACATGGAAGTCCAGCCGGCTCATGCGCATTCGTTGGATCGACAAATAATGCGTTACGAAGTCAAGCTCCTCGGCCACCGTCACCAGCTCGCGCTCTTGTCTCGTCGTGTAGCGGTAATAATGCGACAGGTGGTGCGCCATCCCGACGACGGCCTGTTCGTTTTTGAGCTTGGCCATGCTGGAGATAAAGGAGAAGCAATTATAGAAGAAATGCGGATTAATCTGCGACTGAAGCTGCTTGAGCCGCGCTTCGCGGACATGGATTTTCTCCAGATACACCCGCTCGAACAGATCCTGGATCTGCTCGACCATCGAGTTGAACCGGATGAACAGGAAGCTGAATTCGCTGTTGCCCCGTCTGGACAGACGAACCGAATAATCCCCGTTTTTCAGCTTGTGGAAGGCGACGACGAGCTGCCTCAAGGGAACTTGCACCTGGATGTACAGCAAGTAAGCGGCAAGGCTGCTCATAAGCAGCAGGGCCGCGGTGGAATAGTAGAATTGCCGGTTCGAACGCTCGATCGGGGCGAGAATATCGGACTGCGGCATATAGTCGATCAGATACCACCCGGTGATGTCGGATTTCGCCATGCTGACCAAATAGGTCTCGCCGTCCAGCCGCACCATTCGGGAATCGGTCGCTTCGAACGGCTCCTTCTCGAGCAGGGCGATCAACTGGCGGGCGAGCGGTTCGTTTGCGGTGCGGTTGAAAATCGCGCCGACTTCGCGGTTATAGTAGATCGGATCGCGGCGTCCGTCGCTTTTGAACTTGTCCAGCATGGAGACGATATTGCGGCTGTCGAATTCAATCTCGACGATCAACGACGCTTCTTCGGGCGACTGCACGGCAGAGTACGGCAAGGCGGTTGTCCAGGAGAACAGGTAGGACGTCTGGCTGTCCGACTGCATCTGCCGCACCTGCCATCCCGCGCGCAGCTTCTCCCCCAGCAGGGCCGGATCGTACGTCCCGGTGTCGTTCGCCGTTACGTAACGCCTCAGCGACGGGGAATAAATCGACAGCTTGTTCTGCCAGTTGGAAGCGCTCTGCTGCAGGCTCAGTTTGGATTGGATGCGTTTCACCAGCGATATCTCGTCCAGGTCGAAATAGTCGCTTTCGAGATAGAGCTGCTGGAAGCTGGATATGTCCGGGTCCTGCAGCAGCAGGTTCGGCCACAACGACAGCGTCTCGAAGTTGGCGTTCACCTGGCTCTGGAAGAAGACGAGCTGGTTCAGGTTCGACCGGCCCAGCTCCGTATCGAGCACGTCCGTACTGATTTTATTGGAGTAGAAATATAGCCCGACGATAGGCAGCACCATCAGCACGATCAGAACGACCATTTTGGCGAACAGGTTTTTCTTGGGCATCTATCGCAGCTCCCGGTTGTATGTGGTAGTGGAATGATACCGTTTACACGGTTTTGTCTTTATAGTATATAAAGGACTTATGGATCAGGGTAGGTTCAACATGAAACTTTCCGGCTCTTTTCGCAACAGATCGGGACAACGCCGGTTCCATACCGCAGCGCGAAACCGGCTTCCGGTGCGTTGACAAACCGGATCGGGGTCGATTAGACTGATCGTGTACGCACACAAAACTATCCGTGTACGTACACGATTCCATTCATGGGGGAATATTCGATGAGCGGGAAGCTGGTTGTTCAGACGGATCTGCCGACAGGCCGGATCAGTCGCCATATTTACGGGCATTTTGCCGAGCATCTGGGGAGATGCGTCTACGAGGGAATCTGGGTCGGGGAGGATTCGCCCATCCCGAATACGAAGGGCATCCGCAACGATGTGCTGGAGGCTCTGAAGCGGCTGAACATTCCGGTGCTGCGCTGGCCGGGCGGCTGCTTCGCCGACGAATACCACTGGAAGGATGGAATCGGTCCGCGCGAATCCCGCAAGCGGATGGTGAATACACATTGGGGCGGCGTCGTCGAAAACAACCACTTCGGCACGCACGAATTTCTGATGCTTTGCGAAATGCTCGGGTGCGAGCCTTACATAAGCGGCAACGTCGGCAGCGGCACCGTACAGGAGATGCAGGAGTGGGTCGAATACATGACCTTCGGCGGCGAATCGCCGATGGCCGATCTGCGTCGGCGGAACGGACGGGAGGAGCCGTGGCGGGTCAAATATTTCGGCGTCGGCAACGAGAACTGGGGCTGCGGGGGAAATATGCGGCCCGAGTATTACGCGGACGTCTACCGCCAATATCAGACGTACGTGCGCAACTACGGAGACAACAAGATTTACAAAATCGCCTGCGGCGCCAGCGACTTCAATTACCGCTGGACGGAAGTGCTGATGCGCGAAGCCGGACGCTTCATGGACGGGTTGAGCCTTCACTACTACACCTTGCCGGGGACCTGGTCGGAGAAAGGAGCCGCGACGGGCTTCACGGAGCGGGAATGGTTCGTCACGTTGAAAAAAGCGCTCCGGATGGACGAGCTCCTCGCGAATCACGCGGCGATTATGGACCGATACGATCCGGAAAAGCGGGTCGGCCTGATCGTGGACGAGTGGGGAACCTGGTACGACGTGGAGCCGGGCACGAATCCGGGATTCCTGTACCAGCAAAATACGCAGCGGGACGCGCTGGCGGCGGCCGTGACGCTCGATATTTTCCACCGGCATTGCGACCGCGTTCATATGGCCAACATCGCCCAGACCGTCAACGTGCTTCAGGCGATGGTGCTGACGGAGGGAGCCCGCATGCTGGTGACGCCGACCTACCACGTGTTCGAGATGTTCAAGGTGCATCAGGACGCCGAAGCGCTGACTCTTCATCTGCAATCGCCGGATTACGAGCTGGGCGGAGAGGCTATTCCGCAATTCAGCGCCTCCGCGTCGAAGGATGCTTCGGGCCGCATCCATATCAGCTTGAGCAACCTGCACCACGAAGCCGCGGGCGACGTGGCCATCGATCTGCGCGGGTGGAGCGGAGGCGCTCCGAAGATAACCGGGCGTATCTTGACAGCCTCCGAACCGGATGCCCATAATACGTTTGAGAAACCGGACGCCGTCCGGCCGGAGGCGTTCGAAGGCGCGCGCTGGTCGGGAGCGGGCCTGACCGTCGCGCTGCCGCCGATGTCCGTAGCGGTGCTGACGCTGGAGGGCTGACGACAGCGATGGATACGCAGCGTCCTTGCCGCGGGTGCGGGCCCGAATGGCCGCTGACGGAAGCGGATGTCGCGAGGATGCTCGGCAAGCTCGGTTCGCGGGTTGCGTGCGTCCCCGATGAAGTATACCGGCGGCGGTTGGCCGCCTGCGGAGACTGCTCCTCGCTGCTGCACGGCCATACGTGCGCGCACTGCGGGTGTATCGTCGCCGTCCGCGCGAAGCTGGCGGATCGGGGCTGTCCGCATCCAGCCTCATCGAGATGGAACTGACGAGGGATTGGCATGGGAATCACGATCAAACAAATCGCGGAGCTGTGCGGCGTGTCCATCGGCACCGTAGACCGCGCGCTGAACGACAGGCCGGGCATCAGCGAGAAGACGAAACGGCGAATACTGGAGGTCGCCCGGGAGCACCAGTATCGGCCCGATCTGACCGCCCGCAGTCTGGCCCGCGGGCGGACGATGACGATCGGCGTCGTTCTGTTCGATTTGTACAACCGCTCCTTCGCCCAACTGGCCAACGCCATTGAAAGGCGCTCGCGGGAGCGGGGATACATCGTTCATCTGACGCTGACCGGCAAGGACCCGGAGATGGAGAAAAACTGCCTCCGCCAATTGGTCCAGCGCAAAGCGGACGGGATCATCCTGTGCTCGGTGAACGAAGGTGCCAGGTTCGAGGAGGAGCTGCGAGGCCTGCTGACCCCGATCGTCACCGTATGCAACCGCATCTCCGACCGTTGGCCGTATGTCGGCATCGACGACCGCGGCGCAATGAAGGAAGCGGTCGGACAACTCCTGCGGAAGGGCTACCGCCGGTTCGTCTACGTCTGTCCGCCGCTCGCCGATCGGGGGCGGGTCAACATCCACACGCAGGAGCAGCGCTGGATCGGGTTTCGAGAGGCGCTTGAGGACGGGGCAGACGCCGTCTCCGGCGGGCAAGGGAAGTTCGAGACCGCGGTCATCGCGCAGCGCGACTATCTGGACGCGCTGCGCCGCCTGGATCTCGCCGCCGGAACGGGCAAGACGGCGATCGTATGCTCCTGCGACGCTTACGCGCTGGAGGTTATGCATGATTGCCGATCCAGAGGCTTGCGCGTTCCTGAAGACGTCGGGATTATGGGCTTCGACAATATCGACATGCTGAAATACGTGTCTCCCCGCCTCTCCACCGTCCATTACGACATGGAGGAATTCGGGACCCGGGCGGCAGACAGCCTGATCGCCTGGATCGAACGGGGAGAAGCGCCTTCGGTTCCGTCGCTGGCTTACCGGTGGATCGAAGGCGAATCGGTTTGAGTATCGGAACGGGGACGGCGATATCGATGTGGAATCCGGACGATTATTTGAAGCGGTTGTACGATGTATACGCGGAGAAGCGGAGCGGCGCCGGACGCGCCGAACGGGCGGAACGGCTCCGGCAGCTCGGCGAGGCGCTCGGCTCGTTCCCGGAACGGGAGGACGAGCTGAACCCCGTGCTGCTGGAGCGGGTCCGGTGCGGCGGCTACGTGCGGGAGCGGGTCGAATACGGGACGGGGGACGGCCTGCGGGTTCCCGCATACGTGCTGATTCCCGACGGGGGCGAAGGGGCCCCCAGACCCGCGGTGCTGGCGCTGCACGGACACGGCTTCGGCAGCCGGGAGATCGTCGGGCTGCGGCCGGACGGCTCCGGCCCGCGCGCCGAGCCGACGATTCACGGCGACTACGCGCTGGAGCTGGTGCGGCGCGGATTCGTCGTGCTGGCCCCCGAGATCGTCGGCTTCGGCGACCGCCGCTTGAAGGCCGACCAGGCGGACGGCAAGACCGGCAACAACTCCTGCGCGAGGCTGGCCGCCCATCTGCTCATGTACGGCAAGTCGCTGGCGGGCTTGCGCGTGTTCGAGGCGCGGCGGGCGCTCGATTACTTGGCGGCGCGGCCGGATGTCGACGCGGGCCGTCTGGGCTGCATGGGCTTCTCGGGCGGCGCGCTGATCGCCGCGTACACTTCGGCGCTGGATGAGCGCATCCGGGCCCTCTATCTGACCGGATTCGCGAACACGTTCCGCGACAGCATCCTGGCGATGCCCCACTGCATCGATAATTACGTGCCAGGCCTGCTGCGGTACGCGGAGCTGCCCGAGTGGATCGGGCTTGTCGCGCCGCGTCCGCTGTTTATCGAAGCGGGGGCGGACGACCCGATCTTTCCGCTTGCGGGCGTCCGCGCGGCGCTCGCGGAGCTGGAGCGGATCTACGCCCAAGCGGGAGTGCCGGAAGCGTTGGGCAGCGACATTTTCCCCGGCAGGCACGAGGTCGGCGGGCGGCTCGGGTACGACTGGCTGGCGGGAATATTCTTCTAGGAGACGCCGATGGCGCCGGCGCGGAAGCCGGACATCGGCGTCTTGCCCGCGTCAAAGGAAACGGCCCGCAACGCCGGGTTACGGGCCGTTCCTGTCCGGACGGCGTGAAAGCGCCCGTTCTTTTTGAGCTTCCGCCGCATACCTTGTGGTTGTGAACCGATCTTTTTTCCGGACCTTCCGTCAGGAGGTCTTTTTTTGTTTTTGTTGTCTGAACGGGTCAAAACAGCCAGGCGACCCAATACGACAGCAGGACTAAGGTAAAGAGGACCGTGACCGGAATCACGACGACGGTGACCTTCAAATATTGCCCCCACGATATTTTCACGCCGCCCTTCTTGACCAGATGCATCCACATCAACGTGGCGAGAGTGCCGATCGGAAGCAGGAGCGAACCGATGTCGCTGCCGATAACGCTTGCCAGATAAGCGATTTTTAAGGTCAACGGATCAAGGCCCATGCTCATCAACGTTAGCGTGCCGACCATCAAGGCCGGATGGTTGTTGAACAGGTTGGATAAGACGCTCAGCAGAATACCCATCCAGACGCTTGCGTTCAGCAGGCTGCCCGAGACAGCGGGCTGAAGCATTCGGATCAGCCAATCCGTCAATCCGATATTGTTCAATCCGTAAATAATCACGTACATGCCGAAAGCGAAAATCAGGATATACCAAGGGGTCTTCCTCAACATGTCGGCGGGGGAGATTTTTAAAGAATACCAGCGCCATGCCAGCAGCACAACGGAGCCGATAACAGCCGTCAGGGAGATCGGAAAGCCGATATACGACGCGACGAACAGGCTCACGCGGACCAGGAACACAAAAATCAATATATTTACCATAAACTTGGTTCGGCGTTCGGCCGGAGCGCCGTCCTTCAACGGATGTCCTCCCGGGGTCAGACTCCAATGGGCGAGAGACGGCAGCTTTTTGGGTAAAGCCCGGTAGAAGATCAGGTAGAGCAAAAAGGCGAGAAACAGCAGACCGAGCGACGCGGGGACGAACATCATGGCCGTGTGCATATACAGATCCATATGAACGATCTTCAGGGCGATCAGGTTGACGATATTGCTTACGCCGATCGGGGCGCTCGAGGCGGTGGCGATCAAGGCCCCCGACAATAAATACGGGATTTTCTGATGAGGCTTGAGCCCCATGTTTCGGAGCAGCATCAGCAGGATCGGCGTAGTAATGAGGATGCTGCCGTCGTTGTTGACGAAGAGCGTCATGAGGAAGCAGAACAGATTCGTCAGCCAAAACAATCGGATGCCCGACCCTTTCGCTTTTCTCGTCAAAAGCTCCGCCGCCCAGATGAAAAAGCCGAAGCTCTCCAGTACGATCGCCATGACGATCGTCGCCATGATCGTGACGGCCGCCCCGCTGATCGTTTCCGTGATGGCGCCCAGGTCCGACAACGATACGCTGCCGCTGAGGAGAACGATCGCGGCGCCGATCGAGGCGGGGATCGCTTCGTTTACGTTGGGCCGCCAAAATATGAACCCGATCGTCAGCAAAAACGCACAAATGGTCACCAATATCGTTAAATCGTGCATGATTTACCCTCTTCTCGTGGTGAAAAATCTCGCGATGCAGCTCTCCTTTGCAATCGTAATCGAAACCCGACTGATCCTCCTTTCCGTCTTGTTCTATCAATTCCGGTGATAGAATTGATCTACTGTATCTATACGTGCATGGCAAACGGCGCGTACTAGTCACTATCCCCCCATCTCTATTAAAATCTGCTTCTATCAATCCCGCCTCTTTACCGGGTAGTGACAAATGAGAACCGTGGACAAGCAACCAGCGGAGCGGTGCCGCGCGGCCGGCGGCCGCTGTCCCTTCGGCATCAAAGTACCACAACTGGTCATCGCCGACCCCTATAACCGGTTCAGCTCCGCTTTTACAATAGAACTAGCCTATGGCGGCATGGCGCCGCCGGGGCGAATGGAGGCTGGAAATCATCCGGCGGGTCAACTCCAAGGCGCTGCGTTCCACGTTCGATACGGGCAATTTCCTGCTCGTGGACGAAGATCCGCTGCGTGCTTTGGATATGCTGCTGCCGTATATCGGCCACGTGCATGTGAAGGATTTTCGGGAAACCGTCGGCGGACGATACCAATCGCTCGGCGGCAAAACGTACGAAGGCGCGGACCTGGGCCAAGGCGCGGTTCCGCTCGTCGAGATCGTCAAGCGGTTGGAACGGGCGGGGTACAAGGGCGAGTTGGTGCTCGAATACGAAGGCACGGGCGACGAAGCGGAAGGCATCCGCGCCAGCGACGGTTCTTTTGAAAAGCTGCTTACCCGGATCAGCGCTTTGGCGCAGAATAGAGAGGATGAGTGACGATGACACGAATGCAAACAGCCGACATCATCGTGTTAGGAGGCGGCACGGGCGGAGTCGCGGCTGCTCTGGCGGCGGCTCGCGTCGGCAAGTCTGTGATTCTGACGGAAGAGACGGTCTGGATCGGCGGACAACTGACCAGCCAGGCGGTGCCGCCGGACGAGCATCCGTGGATCGAGTCGTTCGGCTGCACGCGGTCGTACCGGCAATTCCGCGAAGGCGTGCGCCAATACTACCGCGACCACTTCCCGCTGACGGCGGAAGCGCGGAGCCGGGCGCAGCTGAACCCGGGCGCAGGCATCGTCAGCCGGCTGTGCCACGAGCCGCGCGTCGCGCTGGCGGTGCTGGAGCAGATGCTTGCGCCTTACGTGAACAGCGGCCGCGTCACGGTGCTGCTGCGGCACGTCCCGGTCGCCGCCGAGACGAACGGCGACGAGATTGTATCGGTTACCGTCCGCAGCCTGGAGACGGGCGCCGAGACGGTGCTGCGCGGAGCGTATTTCCTCGACGCGACGGAGTGCGGCGATGTTCTGCCGCTCGCCGGGGTCGAGTACGTCACCGGCGCGGAATCGTTCGCCGAGACGGGCGAGCCGCACGCGGTGAAAGGCGAAGCGCAGCCCCAGAATATGCAGGGCTTCACCTATTGCTTCGCGATGGACTATATCGAAGGCGAAGACCATACGATCGCCAAGCCGGAGCAGTACGACTTCTGGATGTCGTACCAACCGGAATTTTGGCCGGATAAGCTCATCAGCCTGGCCGGCGTGAAGCCCTCGACCAACGAGCCGATCCGGTATGAACTATTCCCGGGCACGGAGCGCTTCCCGCTGTTCAAATACCGCCAGATCGCCGACCGCTCGATTTTCGAAGGAGGCTTGTACCGCGGGGACATCACGCTGGTGAATTGGCCGCAAAACGACTATTGGCTCGGCTCCATCATCGACGTGCCGGAAGAAGAGCGCCGGCGTCACCTGTACGCGGCCAAGCAGCTCAGCCTGTCACTGCTGTACTGGCTGCAGACGGAAGCTCCGCGCCCGGACGGCGGCCAGGGATATCCGGGTCTGCGGCTGCGCAAGGACGTGGTCGGCACGGAGGACGGCCTGGCGATGTACCCGTACATCCGCGAGTCCCGCCGCATCCGCGCCGAGTTTACCGTGCTGGAGCAGCATATCGCGACGGACTGCCGTCCAGTCGGCAAAGCGGAGACGTTCCCGGACAGCGTCGGTATCGGCTGCTACCGGATCGACCTGCACCCGAGCACGGGCGGCGACGCCTATATCGATATTTCCTCGCTGCCGTTCCAGATTCCGCTGGGCAGCCTGATCCCGGTGCGGGTCAACAACCTGCTGGCGGCGTGCAAAAATATCGGCGTTACGCATATTACGAACGGCTGCTACCGGCTCCATCCGGTGGAGTGGAACATCGGCGAAGCCGCGGCGCTGTGCGCGGCGTACAGTATCGACAAGGGCGTGTCCCCGCGCGAGGTGCGCAACGGGGAGCGGCATCTCGCCGACTTCCAGCGGCTGCTGGCCGGCGAGGGCATCGAGCTGGCTTGGCCGGCCACGCGGCCGGTGTGACCGGAGCCGCTTCGGGCGGAGGGCGATTGCCGAATCGGAGGTCGGGAAAACAAGATCCTTGCATGCGGGGGTCTTGTTTTTTTTCGGCGGTATCGAAACTTCAGGCTGCCCCCCGCAAGGGGCCGGGAGAAGCGCGTCCGGAAAAAAATGGCGCGGCCCGGTATGGACAACCGCTGCCCGACGAATTACGATCGAGTGGGAGGGATACTCATGATTATCGGTTCCAAGCAGAAGCTGCTGTTTATCGGCGATTCCATCACCGACACGGGACGGGCAAGGCCGGTCGGGGAACACAACGGCGGGGAAGGATTGGGCACCGGGTACGTGTCGCTGGTCGAAGCGCTGCTGACCTCAACCTATCCGGAGCTGGGCATCCGTGTCGTCAACATGGGCGTCAGCGGCAATACCGTGCGCCATCTGAGAGAACGCTGGCAGACGGACGTGCTGGATCAAAAGCCGGATTGGCTGGCCGTCATGATCGGCATCAACGACGTGTGGCGGCATTTCGACCGGCCTTTTATGCGGGAGCATCACGTGCATGAAGAGGAGTACGAGCGCACGCTGAGAGAGCTCGTACAGGAAGCGCGGCCCGGCTTGAAGGGTCTCGTGCTGATGACGCCGTTCTACATCGAGCCGAACCGGGAGGAGCCGATGCGGGCCAAGATGGACCGGTACGGCGGGATCGTCCGCAAAATCGCGGAGGAGACGGGAGCGGTGTTCGTCGATACGCAAGCCGCCTTCGACAAAGTGCTGGAGCATCTGTATCCCGGACAGTTGGCTTGGGACCGGGTGCATCCGGGCCGCGCGGGGCATATGGTGCTGGCGCGCGCGTTTCTGAACGCGGTCGGCTTCGATTGGAGCCGCTGACGGCGAGCCGCGCGCAACCTCGGCCGACCGTTGCGGCGGCTCTCGCTTCCCGGCGCGCATTTGTCACCGGACCGACACAACTGCGGGCCGATATCACCCGTTTGGATTATGCGCAGGCGGCCGAAGCTTGATACAATAGTAGAAAAACGGGGAACGGGTGATAGCCCATGAACATGAGAGTGAGCAAAACCAGGATGATCGCATGTCTGGGGGTCTTGACGCTGACGGCCGGTCTGGCGGCCGGCTGCGGCGGGGGAGGCGGCGCGGCGCAGAGCGGCGAGCCGCGGGAGCCCGAGGCGATCTACAAACAGCTCTGCATCAACTGCCACGGGAACAACCTCGAAGGCAGATCGGCCCCCGCGCTCAAGACGATCGGGGCGACAAAGTCGGCGGAAGAGATCGCGGGCATTATTCAAAAAGGCCAAAACGGTATGCCCTCGTTCGGCAAAATGCTGAAGCCGGAAGAAATTCAGGCCTTGGCCGACTGGTTGGCCGCAAAAAAATAACGGCACCAAACCAAACGAAAATCCCCCGGAGAGATCCCTCTCCGGGGGATTTCGTTAGCCGGTCAGGCGCGATCGGCGGCGTGTTTAATCCAGCCAGCCGGCGGCCGTCAGCAGCCGCTTCAGGATCGTCGCGCCTTCGGCACGGGTCGTATAAGCGGACGGTTCAAATTTGTCTTCGTCCCGGCCTTGCAGCAGACCCGCGGCGGCCGCTGCCGCCACGGCATCCGCCGCCCACGGCGAGATGGCATCGCCGTCGGCGAACGTCTCGCCGGAGCCGGCCTCAAGCCGAATACCCGCGAATTCCAGCGCGCGGATCAGCATGACGCTCATCTGCTCGCGCGTAACCCGTTCGTCCGGACGGAACGTGCCGTCCTCGAAGCCTTCGATCAGTCCCGCTTGCGCGGCAGCCGCCACGGCGGAGGAGAACCAATCGGACGCGCCGACGTCGGCGAAGCCGGCTCCGCCGCGCGGGAGCTTCAAGGCGAGCGACCGGACGAGCAGGGCGGCGAGTTCGGCCCGCGTAAGCGGCTGATCCGGCGCGAACTCGTCTTCCGCGACGCCTTCGATCAACTGCTTGGAGGCCAGCGTGTTCACGATCGGGGCCGCCCAGTGTCCCTCTACATCCGCGTAATCCTCCGGATCGGTCAGAACCGCGTAGGTGCCGTCCGATGACGCATCGTAGACGTAAGCGGTCGTGGACCCATCCTCGCCCTTGACGAAGCGGGAGGGGACGAAGCGGTATTCGCCCGTCGCCGGGTCGAAACGCACGATCGTGCTTGTCGACGGATCGACTGGAGCCGGCAGCGTGAAGGAACGCTCGACGTAGGCGTTGCCGAGGTCCAGAGCTTGCGCGCCGGATGCGCCGGCAACCGTCAGCGAATAGCGCACGGGCGCGCCGATCCACTTCGCATCGGCGTCCGTATCGGCCAGCCGGAACAAGGCGGCGCTGCTGTCATCGGACATCGCGTCCATCACGACGATCACTTCCGAAGCGCCTTCGGCGAGAGACTCGCCAAGCAGAGGGATCGGCAAGGTGACGCTGCCGATTTGCGATACGAGGCGAATCGAACCGTTCTCCGATAGTCCGGCGGCTTTGCGCAGGCTGTCCGCCGGCAGATGGACGCTGACGATCGGTGCGTTGTCCGGAACGGTCAGGGTGACGGTTGCGCCGCCGCCCGTCTGCGAGCCGAACGCCCGCTCGATCTCGCGGGTCAGTTCCGCGGAGTCGAACCGGGCATTGACCTGCCGGCGGCCGTCGGGAGCCGTAACCGTCTCCGTATTCACCAGCTTCGGCACCGCCGGAACGTAAACGCCGGAATCGCCTCCGGTGCGCTTCATCGTAAACGACTTCCGGTTGGTCAAATAGCCGTCGACATAAACTTCGACGGTAACCGTATTGTCGCCGATCTGCAGAGGAACGTCGACTGCAAAGCTGCCATTGCCGGAGATCGGGGCCTGGCTGCCGTTCACTGTGACTTCCGCCTTCCCGGGTCCGAGCACCTCGACGGAGCCCGTGACGGCGGCGTAGGGCGTGCTCACCGTTTTTCCTTCGTTGGCGAGCATGCCTTTCAGCTTGGAGGCGCGCACCTCGTCGCCGATGTTGAAGCTGTTCGCGACCAATTGGCGGCGCGTGCGCGTGCCAGACGGATCCAGCGACGTGACGACGAAGCCGCCGGGCGGAATGACGCTGTTCGTATCCTCCGGCACCGTCCAGGACCAGTTCACGGCGTTGGTCCGGTTCGGCATGCGCGTCACTTTGCCGCTCGCGTCGACAACCGCTTCGACCGCGTACCGGCCGGCGCCGGTCGAATAGCCGAACGACTCCGTTATCACATTGATGTTGCCCTCGACGAGATTGACATTATGGAAGTTGGCTTCAAGGAACTGATCCGGCGTCTTCGGCAGACTGACGCCCACCTGATAATCCTTCACGTACGGCTCATTGCGGAGCGCGGCTTTCGCTACGTCCCAGTTCACCTGGGACGCGTCGAACAGCATCAGCCCGTGTGTCGTTTCGAGCCCGGCCTGGAACACGAGACGCTGCAGGTCGGGGTCCTGCACGTTGTTCATCGCGATGCCCGCGTACATCGGCCGTTCCGTACGGGTGACGATGTTGCCGAGCGTGATGTATTTTTCGATCTCCTGACGCGTCGTCTGGTAGGCGCCGATCATCAGGAAGTCGAGTTGTTGAATGTACCCCGTCTCGTAGTAGTCGTCCGTGTACACGTAGCCGTCCGGCAAGCCGAGACGTTCGTCGTAGCGGAACTCGGTGCTGCCCCAGTGCACGCCGTTCAAATAATAGCTTTCGAACCAGGAGCCCACGTACGCGGAAACTTCGATCTTGCGGTTTTTAACGGCGGCGTACCGGTCCGCCAGCTCGCGCGTCTTCACGACGAAATCTTTGATCGTCGCCGAACGGAACGCCCACCAGTCCGCGATCAGCGGACCGTTGACGCGGACGCCGTTCACGTATTTGTACACGTCGTCCGGCCATTTGTTCAACGTTTTGCCGCGAGCGGCGAGATATTGCGCGAATTTGCCTTTGGTCAGGTCGCTGAAGTCGGCGCTTTCGTTGTCGAACCGCGTGCGGTCGAGGATGACGCCGTCGATGTCGTAGTTTTTCATGACTTCTTCCATCGTCTTCAACTGGAACTGCACGACTTCGTCGTTGTGCGGATTGACGAAAGCGACCAGGCCTTGCTTGTTCGATTCCCGCAGGCGTTTGATCTGATTGTCTGTCTGCAGCACGTGCTCTTCCCAATCCGGATGCTCGTTCAGCAGCGCGTACTCGTTGCTGGCGATCGAGCCTTCGGCGAATGTGTTAAAGGCCGCATGAATGTCGAGACCCAGCTCATGGGCGTATCGGGTGAACAGCTCCAGCAGGTCCAGATTCGGATTGACGCCCGCCTTGCCCGGCGCCGTAATCGCGCTGGCGTAAGGCCGGTTCGTCAGGTCGTTTTTCTTGTAGGAGACATAACCCTCCACGCCTTTGACGTCAAACGCGATCGTCGTGATCCCGGCGTCCTTCGCTTGCAGCAGGAAGTCCTTGACGCTTTGCTCCGTCTGGAACTTGCGCGCGTTGGCGGCTTGGTCCACCCACAGGATCACCTTTTTCTCCGAGGAGAAGTCCGGACGCGAGTAGATGATAAGCTGCTTGGCGTCATGCTCCTCGCTGCCCTTGGAAACCCTGATGTCGACGTAGTTGACGCCTTCAGTCAGGGGCAAGGGATGATTAAAGGTTCCGTCCGCTGCGATCGCCGCGGCAGTGCCGTTGATTTTCAGCGTCAGGGCGCTGTAATCGGCGGCGTTGGTGATTTTGCCGGCGATGTTTTCGGTGCTGCTGGTTACGGTGTACATCGGGAAGTTCGTTACCGTCAGCCTGGCTCGGGGCCCTTTGCCCGACATCAGCTCGGTGACGGGCACGACTACGCCGTCTTTGCGCAGCTTGATCAGGTCGCCGACCTTAAACTTCGTCGCCAGATACCTCTTGAAGTATTTGTTGGCGTAGCTGTCGTCTTGGGCCATCAGGACGTAGCCGCCTTCCGGAATGGCCAGGGCGGGGTCTCCGACCCAGGAAGGAGGATTGTTGCCGACCGCGGGATTCACGACCTTAAGCACCCGGTTGTTCTGATCGACCTGCACGGCTACATTGTACTGGGGCACAGCGATCGTGTCGCTGTACTCGCGTGTGAACAGGGCGATGATGTCCGAGATGCCCGTGATGTCCGTGTCGATGTAGTCGATATCCTTCATCTCGCCCTGCACGTCGATCGAGATGTCGTCCGGCGCCGCTTCGACTTGGATATGCGGTTTGTCCGGATTTTTGTAGATGATCGAGATCGTCTTCTCGTCCAGCTTCGTCTGATTTTTCAGCAGCTCGATTTTGATCGGGTTCAAGCCTTCCGCAAGCGTGACGACTTTGGAGAAGCTGCCGTCCGGCGAGATGGCGGCTTCCGCGCCGCCGACCGTTACGCGCAGGTTGGCGTCGGCCGTGTAGTGAAGCACCCGGCCTTCAACCGGGAAGCTTGCGGTCTCCGTCTTCGTGCCGGATGGCGTGGCGACGGTCAGCGTCGGCTGAATAAAATCGGAAGCGCTTACTTTTGCTCCATTGCGGTAGAGGCCGACCGTGCTCCCCAGCGTATAATGCTCCAACAAGGGCTTGCGATAATTCGAAGTAGCCCAGGATGGGTCGCTGGCCAGCAGGACATAGCCGCCCGGGGGGATATCCACCAGGGCTGACGCTGGCCAATTGCCGTTCGGGTCGCGTCCGACCACTTGAGTTACGACATCATGGGCATTGACCTGGATGGCGGCGTTGTATTGTTTAACAAATACCTTGTCCGCATACGTGCTGTTCGTCACGGACGCGCCGCTTGTAAACAAAGCCACGTAATTGGATTTTTGCGGGGGCGCGTCCACATTGAAATTGACATAATTGACGGTTAGCTCGTAGCCGTCGGCCGCCAGCAAGTACACCGCGTCCGTCACCGATGCGGACGCGCCTCCGCCGCCGTTCGGTTCCCCGGCTGCCGTCGCTTTTCCGCCGTAGGGGAACAGCAGAGAGAGAATCATCGCTAACGCAAGAAGCAGATTGAGGTTCCGCATTCGTGTAAACGCATTCATAATCGGCTCCTCCATAATCATTTTGGATGGAATCTACCGGATAAACATCGTCCGATCCGCACGGGAACAGAAAGGGCAGCCCGCAGGGGATACAAGCTGCCCTTTAGTTCAAACTGCGACGAGTCACCCGATTGAATTATTTCTTTTGTGATTGATACCAGGCGTTGGCGCCTTTCGTCATTTCATCGCCGCCTTCGGCTTTCCATTTGGCGACGAATTTGTCGTAGTCGGATATCGGTTGCGTGCCGGTGATGAAGTTCAGCATGTTGTCCAGTTGCAGTTTGTCGAGTTTTTGTTTGTTTTTCGCGATTTCCGGAATCGGCGGAGCGAGCGCGAGCGGGTCGGTGACGATCAAGCCTTTGGCGTTCTCCTGGAACTTCTCGAAGTAGGACGTCAGGATCGGGTCCTTGCGAACGCGGGCTTGCCAGTAGGTCGGGTAGTTTTTCTCGTCGACGCCGGTCATAAATCCGCTGGCGTAGTTCAGGTCTTCGTTGAACTTGGGCAGAATCGGGATATATTTGCCGTCTTCCACTTTATGGTGCGTGCCCTCGATGCCGATCGCCAGCTCTTTGAAGATCGCCGGCTCAAGCTTCTTGTCCAGGAACTTGAAGGCTTCTTCTTTGTTTTTGGAGTACTTCGGAATCGCAATGAACCAGGTCGTTCCCGTATTGGCGAACACCTGCGCTTTGCCGTCCTTGCCTTTCAGGAACGGAATGACCGATACTTTGGCGTTCGGGTTGTTTTTGGTCAGGGCGTTGATCGTGTTCGGCGCGTTGAACCAGGCCAGCTTGTACATGGCCGCTTTGCCGCTGGAGAATTTCTCGATCGCTTTGGCCGAGGTCGACAGCGGAAGCTCGGAATCGATCAGGCCTTCTTTGTACAGCTTGTTCATGTACGTCAGGAATTCTTTCATTTGCGGCGTCTCGACCTGATGCGTCAGCGTGCCGTTGTTGTCCACCCACCACGTGGTGACGCCGAAGGCGGCCGCGATGTCTCCGAGCAGCGATTGGATCGAATCTTTGCTGCCGACGAGCGGAATGACGTTTTTCTTCTCTTTTATTGTCTTCAGCACCGTGTACAGCTCGTCGGTGTTGGTCGGCACTTGCAGTCCCAGCTCATCCAGCCAGTCTTGACGGACGATCAGCTCCTCGGAGATGGCGATGCCGGAACCGGTCTCCGGGATCGCGTAGATCTTGCCGTTGATTTTTGTGCTTTCCCACGATTTTTCATTGATGGCGTTTTTGATGTTCGGGCCCAGTTTGTTGATCAGATCGTCCAGCGGTTCGAGCGCTCCGGCCGTCGCCAGCTTGTAGAACTGCGCGGAGTTCAGCTTCATGACGTCGAACGGTTCCTGGTTCGTGACGAGCAGGTTCAGCTTCTCGTCCGGGTTCTCCGCAGGCAGCATCTCGTATTTGACGGGATAGCCGGTCAGTTCGATGATCTTTTTGCCGGTATAGTCCTGGTTCGGATCGATGCGGTCATATTGCATCAGCACGCGCAGTTCCGGCTTCGGCGCATGGGTTGCGGCTGCGGACGCGGAGGGAGACGGGCTGGAAGAAGCACCGGAGTCGGAATCTCCGCCGCCGCAGGCTGCGGCCGTGACTCCGAGAGCCATGACCGTGAAGAGTGTTGCCGATTTTTTCAACATGGTTGGACCTCCTGTTTTCTGAATGATGTGACGGTACTGCATGGAACCCCTTGCCTCTTGTTGCGATTAGCATAAAGCCGTAGAACTTTCGGCCATCACCTCCTTTCAAAAGCCGGGCGGAAGCTTTCCTTAACCTTTGACCGATCCGACCAGGACGCCCTTGACGAAATATTTCTGCAGGAACGGGTAGACGAGCAGGATCGGAACCGTCGCGATCATGATCGAAGCCGCCTGAATGGATTGCGGCGACGTGTTCAACGCGGCGTCGACGTTCAGCGTTTCGTTCCGCATGAAGTCTCCCGATGACAGCAGCAGCTCCTTCAGGAACAGCTGCATCGGCTTCAGGCTCGGATTGGAGATGTAGATCATCGCGTTGAAGTAATCGTTCCAGAAGTACACGGCGAAAAACAAGGCGATCGTCGCCAGCACCGGCAGCGAGAGCGGCAGCGCGATAAAAAACAGGATGCGAAGATTTCCGGCGCCGTCCAGCTTGGCCGATTCTTCGAGGCTGTCGGGCAGTCCTTCGAAGTAGCTTTTGATAATCAGCATGTTGTACACGTTCACCATCGCCGGCAGGAACAGGACCGGCAGCGTGTTGACCAGATGAAGCTTGTGCATCAGCAGGTAAGTCGGGATCAGACCGCCGCTGAACAGCATCGTGAAAATAAACATCAGCAGGAACCATTTACGCCCGCGAAGCCGCGGCTTCGACAGCGGGTAGGCGGTGATCGTCGTCATAAACAAGCTGAGCGCCGTTCCGACCGCCGTCAGAAAGATCGATATTTTCATCGAGTTCATGAATGCGGCATCCTGCAGCACGAATTTGTACGTTCCCAACTGGAAGCCGATCGGCCACAGGTTGACGATCCCGGAGATGACGGCCGCTTCGCTGCTCAGTGACTTCGCGATGAGGTTGACGAACGGCAGCAGCGTCGTAATGCCCATCAGCGTGAAGAACACGTAGTTGAAGACGTTGAAGATGCGTTCGGGAAGCGTCGGCCGGATTCCGGTTTTCGGCTTCGATTTGCCCGCGACGGAGACGGCGGACGGCGAAGATGCGGTTTTCATAGGGCGTGCCTCCTCCTCACCAGATGCCCCGGTGCAAATATTTGCGGCTCAAGTAGTTGCCGGTAAGGATCAGGATAAAGCCGATCACCGATTCGAACATGCCGACGGCGGTCGTGAAGCTGTAATCCTGATTGCCGAGACCCATGCGGTAGACGTACGTGCCGATGACGTCGGAAACCTTGTACACGGTCGGGTTGTACATCGCCAAAATCTGCTCCGTGCCGGCTTCGAATATATTGCCGAGACGAAGGATAAACATCAACACGATAATCGGCGTAATGCCGGGCAGCGTGATGTGCCAGATTTGGCGCCAGCGGCTTGCCCCGTCGATCTTGGCCGCTTCGTACAGTTGCGGGTCGATGGTGGAGAAGGCGGCCAGATAGACGATCGTGCTCCATCCGGTTTCTTTCCAGCCGGCCGTCGCGACCAGCACGCTGCGGAAATAATCGGTGTCCATGAAGAAGGCGATCGGCTCCATGCCGAAGTGAACGAGCACCTTGTTGACCAGACCGCCGTTCGTCGACAAGATGTCGATGAACAAGCCGCTGACGATTACCCACGACAGGAAGTGCGGCAGATAGATGACCGTCTGGACGGTGCGCTTGAAGATCATGTTCTTCAGCTCGTTGAGCATGATGGCGATTACAATGGGAAGCGGAAACAAAAAGACGATCTTCAAGAGGCTGATGATCAGCGTGTTCTTGAGGACGAGCGCGAAATCGTCGGACGTGAACAGCTTCTCGAAATGTTTGAACCCGACCCAGGGGCTGGCGCTCATGCCGTCGAAAATGTTGAAGTCCTTAAAAGCGATCAGGATGCCGTACATGGGCGTGTACTTGAACAGCAGCAGGAACAGCACGCCGGGCAGCAGCAGCAGATACAAGTCCCAATCCTTGCGGACGTCTGACCACAAAGTCGCGAAATATCCTTTGTGGGGCCGGGAGATTTGTTGGTTGGCGGCGGATTGGTTCATGTCATGGAACTCCCCCTGTTGGCTTTCGTTTTTGTATAATTCAAGTTTAGAGGCTGTCGAAAATCATTTATAGGCGAGGGTCATGACCGGTTTTGGTAGTTTGATGCGCGATTTGGTGTAACCGTTGTCAAAGCGCGCAAGTCAAGACGGGGGGGACGGAATCGGAGGAAACGGCGGGGGCGGAATCGGAGGAAACGGCGGGGGCGGGGAGAACGATTTACGGACGTGAAATGGACGGCCAAACCTGTATTCGGATCGGCCGGAACTTCATTGACAGCACTTTTATATACAGGTAAAATACAAGTATAAATTTTGAGGGGGATATACGGTGGGGGATTCAGGGAAGCGACATCCGACTCTCGCGGCCATCGCACCATCGCGCCCGCGTCTGCTCTTTACGCCGGCGGAAGCGAAGATGTTGGCTGACCGAACAAAGAACATTTCGCCGAGAGACGAGGAGCGCATAGACACGGCCAAAATATGGCGGGAGCTGCTCGCTCTGGCGGAAGGCTATCTGCAAGAACAATCATTCCGGGTTACTTATCCAAGCGCCTCTTACGTCATGGAGGTCTCGCTCCCTTTGAAGGAGCCGCAGCCGATTCCCGATCCTCCGGGATTCGTCGACTATCCGTACTGGACGATGTTCTCGCGCGCCGTGGAGGAACGGCTTACGGTGCTGGCCTCCGTATACGTGTTGGCCCGGGACCGCCGCTACGCCGACAAGGTCAAGGAGTACCTGCTGGCGCTCGCCGAATTCAGCAAATGGTACGAGTTCCCCCGGCGGGGGGCGGAAGGCAATCTGAGCAACGCCCACTTCCTGATCGGTTATTCGGTCGCGTATGACGCCATTCACGGGGAACTGTCCGAATATGAGCGGGACGTATGCCTCCGCGCCATTTTGAATCTCGGTTTGAAGCCGCTTGCAATCGATTTCGGCAACGATGACATGCACAACATTATAACAGCCAAACAAGTCGCCATGCTATACGGGGCTTGCGCCGTGTACGACGAGGCCGAACAGGAGGCCGCTCCCTATCTGGCCCAGGCCGTCTCCTATCTGCGCTCGTATCTGGACCGGAAGCTCGTCACGCATGAGACGGAGGGGCTGCTGTATACGAATGTCGCCGTCCGCCACGTCTGGATGGCGGCGGAGACGTACCGCAAGGCGACCGGAGACGCGACGCTGTGCGACCACCCGTACTTGTCCGATCTGGTGCCGGAGCTGTTTCTCCGCCTGCTGTCGCCCGGCAGCGCCGGAACGTTTCCCAATCTGTCGGATTCGTTCGAGCGCATCGACGCGACGTACGTCATGACGATGACCGCCGCCCGTCACCGCCATCCGGCCGCGATGTGGTACGTGGAGACGTTCGGCCGGGAGAAGCGCGAGGCCCTGCTTTATCTGCCGGAGCCTTGCGAGGCGGTTCATCCCGACCTCTACTACGGCGACCGCAAATCGCGAATCTTCGCCGAGATCGGCTGGGCCGCGCTCCGCAGCGGCTGGGGAGAGCGGGATCGTCTGCTCTGCCTGACCTCAAGCGCTTCGGCGCAAGGGCACAACCATCGCGATCAGAACAATGTCGTACTGAACCAGTCGGGAGAGTGGCTTCTCGTCAACCCCGGCTATCAGGATTACCGTCCGGGGCCGGGCAACGAGTTCACCGTCGGCACGGTCGGGCACAACTCGCTTCTGGTCGACGGCCTCGGCCAGACGGTGTACGGAGGAGGCCGTCTCGCCGGCGATTTCCTGAGTCCCGGATTCGAATGGGTATGCGGCGACGCGTCGGCGGCTTATCCGGACTTGTTGGCGTCGTACGGGCGGACGGTCTACCACCTGGACAACCGCTGGTTCGTGCTCGTGGACGAGATCGAGCTGGCCCGTGCGGATCAGACGCCGGAGCTGCTGTTCCATACCCGCGCGCAGATCTGGTGCGGCGACCGGAAGCTTGAACCGGGCGACCGGGCCGAGCGGGCGGAATTCGCCTTCAGGGGCGAGCGTTCGACGCTGTTTATCCAGACGGTCAGCCCTGACCCGCTGACGGCGGATGTGAAGGTGTACCCCGGCGCGGAATCGTACGGACCATATGTCGGCGTCGCCGGGCATGGCGGCGGGTTGCGGCGGACGTTCGCGACGCTGCTCGCGCCGTCGGACGGAAGCGATGCTCTGCCCCCGGCCGCGAGCTTGGCCTGCGGCCGCGCCTCCGCCGCTATCTCGGTCGGCGAGCGGGACGGCCGGCGGAACGGCCGGTTCGCCGCGTCGCTCACGGGGAAGCCGGAGCGGCTCGAGGCGGGGGCCCTGTCCGCCGACGCGCTTGCTCTCTGGGAGCTGAGGGACGCGGCGGGCGAGCTCCTGCAGGCCGCGGTTCGCCGCGCGAACCGGTTGGCCGAGGGGGACCGGGTGCTTCTGCAATCCGACGCGCCGGTCGAGGCGTCGTTGCAGCGGCGGGAAGGCGAGGTATGCGTCACAATCGCTTGCGACCGGACGGCCGTTGTGAATGTTGAGCTTGGAAGCGCCGTCACAGATGCGCTGAAGCTTCAGGCCGGCGAGAAGAAGACGCTCCGGTATCGCATGCCGTGAGCACGGCGGACAGGGGGGAGGCAGCCATGAAGACAGAAACAGTTCAAGCCGGCGCGTTACCGGCCAGCCATACAGGAAAGCTTCGTCGGATCGCCAGACGGATGCATAAGGAACGCTACATTTATTTGCTGCTATTGCCGGGGCTGCTTTATTTTATCGTGTACCGGTATTTGCCGATGTTCGGCATCGTTATCGCGTTTAAAGACTACAGCCCGTTCCTCGGCTTTGCCGACAGCCCGTGGGTCGGACTTGCCAACTTCGCCCGCATCTTCGAGAGCCCGGAAGTCGTGCAGGTGATGATCAACACGCTGGTGATCTCGTTCCTGCAGATCGTGTTCGCCTTCCCGGCGCCGATCCTGCTGGCGCTGATGCTGAACGAGGTGAGGCGGCAAAGCCTCAAGCGGGTCATTCAGTCGATCGTATATTTGCCCCACTTCCTGTCCTGGGTGGTGGTGGTCGGAATCGTCTCGATTTTTTTCCGCAACGAAGGATTGGTTAACGATTTTCTCGTGTATCGGATGGGCTTCGAACAACCGATTCCGTTTTTGACCAACCCCGACTTTTTCCGGCCGATGATCGTGCTGGAAGTGATCTGGAAGGAAGTCGGCTGGGGAACGATTATCTTCCTCGCGGCAATGGCCGGCGTGAATCCGAATTTGTACGAGGCGGCGGTTATGGACGGCGCCAGCCGATTCCGGCAGATCTGGCATGTGACGCTGCCGGCAATCCGCAGCACGATCGTCGTCCTGCTCATTATTCGGCTCGGCGATGTGCTTGAGGTCGGCTTCGAGCAAATCTTCCTTCAATTGAATGCGTTTAACCTGGACATCGGTAACACGCTCGACACTTACGTGTACTACAAGGGCATCCAGCAATCCGACTACAGCTTCTCGACGGCGGTTGGCGTATTCAAGGGATTGGTCGGGCTCGTGCTGGTGATGACGGCCAACTGGTTGGCCAAGCGATACGGCGAAGAAGGGGTTTACTGATGACCCGGCGGATATGGGGGGCTTGGACATGAAACGGAGTACTTGGGCGGATCGGCTGTTTGACGGCGTCAATATCACGTTGCTGCTGATCATTTCGCTGGCGATGATTTTTCCCTTTCTCTATCTGTTTTCGGTTTCGTTCTCGTCTTACGAGGATTTTCTGAGCAGCGACCTGCTGCTGTGGCCGTCCAACTGGACGACCGACGCTTACGAGTTCATCTGGAAGTCGTGGGCGTTCCGCAATTCGTTGATGATTACCGTCATGGTGACGGTGGTCGGGACGGCGGTGAACTTGTTTTTTACCGCGACGATGGCTTATGCGCTGTCGAGGCGGATTCTGGGGCGCCGGGTCCTGATGTTTATGGTTGTGTTTACGATGCTGTTCTACGCGGGAATGATTCCGACTTATCTCATGGTGAAGGCGACGGGATTGCTCGATTCGATGTGGGCGCTGATTCTGCCGGCGGCGATCGCGCCGTTTAACCTGATCGTGATGCGGTCGTTTTTCCAGAGCATTCCGGAAGAGTTGAACGAGGCGGCGCTGATCGACGGAGCCAACGATCTGCAAATATTCGGCAAAATCATCCTGCCGTTGTCGAAACCTTCTCTCGCCGCATTCTCGCTGTTTTACGCGGTTTCCCACTGGAACAACTATTTCGCTCCGATTCTGTACCTCAACAGTCCCGAGAAGTGGACGATCCAGGTGATTCTCAGGCAGATCGTAATCGTCGGCGAAGCGACAGCCACGCTGTCGGGCGACAACACCTTCGTGGACAATCCGCCGCCGCCGGAGACGATCCAGATGGCCGCGATTCTGCTGGCGACTTTGCCGATTTTGGTCGTATATCCGTTTCTGCAAAAGCATTTTGCCAAGGGGGTGATGCTTGGGGCGGTCAAAGGATGAGGAATGCCGTTGGGATGCAATAAAAAAGGGGTATCAGAAGGGCCAAAACATTTGTGGAGGGGTTTGTATATGAAGTGGAAACGTTATACGACCGTGATGCTCGCCGCCTCGATGTCCATCGGGACGGTTGCCTGTTCCGGCAGCGACAACGACAAGGGGTCAAGCGCCCAACCCTCGGCTAGCGCGGGCGCAAACGCCAGTCCGAGCGAGGCCCCCAAGAAATATAAAATAACGGCGCTGGATTATCGTTACGGCAATCCGCCGCCGAGCAGCAGCCAGGGCCTTACGATGATTAACGAGCGGTTTAACGTCGACTACCAGGTTACGTTTGTCACGAATACGGCGTACGACGAGAAGATCAACGCGGTATTCGCTTCGGGCGAGATCCCGGATATGGTCGGATTTATGGCGGCGGACTTGAAAAACCGCTACAGCAAATTCGCCAAGCAAAACGCGTTTTTGCCGCTCGATGATTATATCAAGCAATATCCGACGCTGCAGGCCGTGCCGGATTTCATCTGGGACGCGCTTCGGGTCAACGGCAAAATCTACGCGATTCCGCAGTATGCGCCGAAGTATCAGGTCGTGCTGATGGTCCGCAAGGATTGGCTTGACAAGCTGAACCTGAAGCCGCCGACCAACTACCAAGAGCTGAAAGAAGTGGCGATCGCCTTCACGAAGAACGACCCGGACGGCAACGGCAAAAACGACACGTACGGCATCGCCATCGGCCAGGACATCAATCCGAACCTCAACATGGGGCCGTATTGGGACCCCGACGCCTGGTACCACAAGAACGACAAAGGCGATCTGATTCCGGGCATCATCGGTCCGGGGCGCAAGGAAATCGTGCAGATGCTGGCCGATCTGAACAAGGAAGGCGCGATCACCAAGGACTATGCGACGCTGAACTGGGCGGATACGAACAAGGAGTTTTATTCGGGCAAAGCGGGCATCTTCATCGCGACCCCGCGCGGCATGTCGCAGGACTACATGAACGGGCTGCTTAAAATTCATCCGAACGCCCAATTCATCCATCTCGAACCGTTCGTCGACGCTTACGGCAACAAAGGCCTGACCTCGGCGGCGGGCTTCAACGGATTGACCGTGCTCAGCGCGAAGCTGGCGAACGAACCGGATAAGGTCAAGCGGATTCTGGACATGATCGACTTCGGCCGCAAGTTCTACAAGGAGTCCGAGAAAAACGACAAAAATCCGGATTTCGACTGGTGGTCGGGCAAAGTCGGCGTCGCTTACGACATGAAGGACGGTGTGGCGGTCAACCGTGAAAACTGGGCGAACGACGGTCTCGCGCCGTCCACGTACTTCGTCGACAACGCGGCCTGGCCGCCGGAGGACGGGGACATCGACTACAGCCTGACGTATCAGACGAAGCCGTTGTCCGATCTCGTCAAAGCCATCCAAAATATGTACAAAACGACGAAGCTGTATGCGAACCCCGTCAATAGCGCCGAGTCGAAGACGGATATCGAGAAAGGCGCGGAGCTCCGCAAATACGTGATGAACGAGCAGGTCAAGATGATCGCCGGCAACCGTCCGGTATCCGACTGGGATAAGCTTGTTCAGGAGTATCTGGACAAAGGCGGAGCGAAAATCATCGAAGAGTACAATGCCCAATTCAAAAACAAAGATACGAAGGCGTTGTTCAAATAACCGTTACCAACTCGACGTGAAGAGGGTGAACCAGGCGGTGCCCTCTTCTCTCGTTCCGGTGGCGCGCGGCAAACAAAGACAAAGACAGTGAACAAAGGCATCATGCGGGGAGTGGCGAACATGAAGATGGCACGGGTGGCGATCCTGACGGATCGGAAAGCCGCCGAACGCCGTTGGCGATACGGAGCGGACGTTTTCGAAGCCTATCTGGAAGAGATCGCGGCGAGCGCGGGAATCCCGTTCGAACGGCTGGAATCGGTGCGCGAGCTGAAGGCGGAACGCTGCGATATCGCGGTGGTTGCGATATCGGAAGAGGACGACGAGACGCTGGGAATCTTGATGGATTTCGCCAAGCAGGGCGGCACGATCGTCTCGTGCGCGGGATTGAACCGGATGGCGGGACGGCTCGGCTGCCGGGAGCTGGCCGCGGCGGGTGCGGGTTATGCGCAGTTGCCCGCCGCTCTGGGCGGCCGGCCGGTCCCTTACCGTTATTTGCTGGCGAAGCCGTGGGTTCCCTTGCCGGCAACCGCCGGAGCCGGGGCGGCCGTCCGCGGGATCGGGACGCTGTCGGCCGGCGAAGGCGGCGGAACCCGGCCGGAGGTGCCGCTGCTGCTGGAGATCGCAGTCGGCAGAGGCAGAATCGTCCGCTGGAATGTCCATATTCCCTATACGGTGGTGGCGTTCCAGCAAGGATCGGGCCCGGTGGTGGAAGACGGCGTGCCTGCGCCGGACGGCACGGGCGCTCTGGACGAAGGCATCCTGAAGGCGGACGACCGCTGCGAGATGGACTGGGATCGGGACCGGCTTCGGACGGACACCGGTTACCCGTATTATGCTTATCCGTATGCGGACTGGTGGCGGGAGGCGTTCGTCGGAGGGCTGCTGCGCGAAGCCCAGGTCAAGGGGCTTGCGCTGCCGTTCGTCGATTACTGGCCGGAAGGCGTCGAACAGGTGGCGATGATCTCGCACGACAGCGACATGAACATCGACGAATCGGCCGCGGCCACGCTCGATGTGCTGAAGGAATGCGGCATCCGTTCGACCTGGTGCATGCTGGAGCCGGGTTATTCGGCCGGCATCTATGAGCGGGTCAGACAGGAAGGCCATGAGCTGGCCTATCACTACAACGCGCTGGAGATGGACGGCGGGCGTTGGGATCGGGGCGAGTTCGAGCGGCAGCTCGCGTTCATCCGGGAGCGGACCGGGGAGCCGATCGTCACGAACAAAAACCACTATACGCGCTACGAAGGGTGGGGCGAACTGTTCCGGTGGTGCGAACAATACGGCATCCGCAGCGATCAGACGCGCGGTCCGAGCAAAAAAGGCAATGTCGGGTTTTTGTTCGGAACTTGCCGGCCTTATTATCCGATCGCCCGTTACGACGAACAGAACCGGCTTTACCGCGTGCTGGAGGTCGGCTTTTTGACCCAGGATCTGAACCATCCATCTTTGCCGGACACCAGCGTCATCGCTCCGTTCCTGGACGCGGTCGCCGACGTCAGAGGGGTGGCACATTTCCTGTTCCACCAGACGCATATATGGCGGGAACCCGGCGTCGCCGACGCGCTTCGTGCGGTCGTCCGGGAGGCGAAAGCCCGCGGATACCAATTCTGGACGAATGAGCGAATCTGGCGCTGGGAGGAAGCGCGCCGCCAAGTCCGGATCGTACGGGACGGGAACGGCGCGGCGAGAGTGGAGCAGGCCCCGCCCGACGCCGTCATCTGGACGCCGGCGCAAGACGGCCAAGCCGGCAGCGCGGTTCGATTCGGCGTCAAGTGCGTGCGTTATGCGGTCAAAAACGAGGTGGGATCATGAAGCAGAAGCTGGCGTTATTGGGCGGCCCGATCACCAAAATGACCCCTTTCGGGAAGGGCAAGCGGTTCGGGCTGGAAGAAGCCCGGCAGCTGATGGAAGCATTGGAGCAAAATACGCTGTTTTATCACTTCGGTTCCAAGGTCAAGCAGTTTCTCGCCGACTTCAACGAAATGTACGGCGTCAAGTACAGCGTCGCGACCTCGTCGGGTACGGCGGCGATTCACGTCGCGCTGGGCGCGGCCGGCGTGACGGTCGGAGATGAGGTCATCACGAGCCCCATTACCGATCAGGGCACGCTGATCGGCATTCTGTACCAGAATGCGATTCCGGTATTCGCCGATCTGAATCCCGATACGTACACGATGGACCCCGCCTCGGTCGAGCGGTTGATTACGCCTCGGACGAAAGCGATCGTCGTCGTGCATCTGGCGGGCAATCCGTGCGATATGGACCCGATTCTGGAGATGGCCCGTTCCCGCGGAATCAAGGTCATCGAGGATTGCGCCCAAGCGTATTTGACCCGGTACAAAGGGAAACTCGCGGGCACGCTGGGCGATTACGGCTGCTTCAGCACCAACGATTTCAAGCATATCTCGACGGGCGACGGCGGCATCGTCACGGTGAACTCCGGGGACGAATCGGATTATCATACCGCCCACGCCTTCGCCGACAAAAATTACAGGCGGTTCGGCACATCCGTGCAGAGGGATCTGCATTATATCGCGCCCAATTACCGGATGACGGAGCTGCAAGGCGCGGTCGGCATCGCTCAATTGAAGAAGCTCAATTGGATCTGTTCGACGCGCAACCGCTACGGCGAACGCATCACGGAAGGGCTTCGCGGGATTCCGGCGATCCGGCCGCCCGCGGTCACGCCGGGGGGCGAGTGCACGTATTGGTTCTATATGTTCCGGCTGGAATTGGACCGGCTGACTTGCAGCCGCGAAACGTTCTGCGAAGCGTTGGCGGCGGAAGGCGTGCCGAACCGGGCCGGCTATATCCCGGACGTCTGCTACATGCAGCCGTTGTTCCAGGAGCGGCATGCTTATCCGGGCAGCCACTTCCCCTTCGAAGGAAGCAGCGTGTCGTACGAGCGGGGAATCTGTCCGAACGCGGAGGAGATCTTGCGGACGGCCGTCCAGGTGCCGATCAGCGAGTTTTATACGGAAGAGGACGTGGAGGATATCATTCGGGCGATTCGCAAGGTGGCTCTATGGTATGCCAAAGATTGACGGCGGAGGCAGAGGAACGATGGGCGGCAGAACCGGTGACATTCGGATGATCGGGGTGCCCGTAATGGCGGAGGAGACGCGTTCTGCGGCCGTGTGCGCATCCCCGGCCGGCGAGGTCCGAGTCGTCGTGGCGGCGCGCGGGTTCCTCCTGTCGGTGAACCCGGCGACGGGCCGGTGCGAGCAGCATCCGTTTCCGGGAGGGCTCGTCGACTATCCGTTCGCCTCGTTGAGTACCGGCGAAGGAATGTTCCACACCGGAGCGGGACGCCAGTGGATGGTGTTCGATCCGTTCGCCGGCAGTTACCGGCACGCGATCGTCCCGGCTCCGGACGAAGAGATCGTCGGCATGTCGTTTGCCGAAGACGGCCAGGGCTTCGTCTATGCGACGACGTATCCGGGCTGCCGTCTTCTCCGCTTCGATCCGCGCGGCGGACGGGTCGAAGCGTTGGGCCGTCTAGACGAGCGGCAGAAATACGCGATGTCGCTCGCCGTCGACCGGCATGGCTGGGTGTACGCGGGCATCGGCACGGAGCGTCCGTCGATCGCCGCTTGGGACCCGAAGCGGCGATCGATAGGCACGCTCGCGGAACAGCCGGATGGCGCGGCGGGCAGCGCCCAGGTGCATACCGGCGCGGACGGCGAAGCGTATGGGCGTCTGCGGGAAGGAGCTCCCTGGTTCCGGCTGCGGAACGGGGAGATGATTCCGGTAGACGAGGCCGATGTCAGTCCTTCCTTGTATACCGGCTCGGGATACAACAAGCTGCACCGGCAACTGCCGGGAGACGAGCGCATCGCCGAAGTGAATCTGTCGGACCGGGAGCTGACGCTGGAAGCGGCCGGGACCGGGACGGCGGCCGGCAAGAACAGGCGAACGATCGCGCTTCGGTACGAGACGGAGGGCACGATGCTTTCGCCGCTTGCGCTTGGACCGGACGGCCTGATCTACGGCACGTCCAACCATCCTCTCCATTTCTATACGTACGATCCCCGGACCGGAGATTTGCGCAACTACGGCGGACGGGCGGTGGAGTACGGCGGAGGCGGCAACATATGCGCTTATGCGGCTGTTGGTCCGTATTTGGCGGGCGCGGCTTATGCGGGCGGACATATTCACGTGCTGGATACGCGGCGTCCCGTCACCGCCGGAGCCGAGGAAGGCTCACCGCGTAATCCGGTCCGGGCGGGCTCGTATCCGGACATCCATCGTCCCCGCGCCGCCGCCGCTCATCCGGGCGGAGAATATGCGGTGTTCGGCGGTTTCCCGGGTTATGGCTGCGTGGGCGGAGGCTTATGCCTGTTCCATGTGCCTTCGATGAGCGGGACCGTGATGACGCACCAGGAGGTTGTCCCTTACCAGAGCACGATGGGGCTGGCGTTTATGGACGAACACCGGCTGTTCGGCTGCACGAGCATCGAGACGCCTGGCGGTGCTGAGCCGCTTGCCGACCAGGCCGAGCTTTACCTGCTGGATTGGAGGAGCCGCAAGGTCGTCCGCAGATGGACCCCTGTTCCCGGTGCGAGGGAGATCTCGCTGCTTGCCGCCGATCGGCGCGGACTGCTGCATGCCGTCACCGGCGATGCGGTATACTTCGCGTTCGATCCGGAGGCGGAGCGCGTGGTTCGCCGGTTGGATCTGTCCCGTTGGGGCAAGCCGGTCCGCCAAGGGCTGCTGACGATGGCGGACGGCGATGGGGAGGAGAGGGTATACGGCTTGCTGTCCGGGGCGGTCTTCCGCATCTCCGCGGCGGACGGGCGGCTGGATATTTTGGCGGAACCGGAACTTCCCATTACAGCGGGAATGGCGATAACCGGCGGGAACCTCTTTTTTGCCTCGGGAAGCAGGTTGGCAAGCCTATGCCTGACATAAAGCCTCGGGTAATAAGAAAATTTTTCCATTCACCACATGACTATTTACCTGCGGCATGATATACTACTTGTAATAGACAGGTATAGGAGCGGTATATATTGCTGCGGAGAAGGAATGAATTCAAGGACCGTTACGATCGTTTCCATAAGGAGCTGCGTGATGAGATATTAAGCGGGCGGATACGTCCCGGCGAATTCATCATGCCTGAAAATACGCTCAGCGAGAAATACGGGATCAGCCGCGTGTCCGTGCGCAAGGTGCTGGCGGAGCTGGTCGAGGAGGGGCTGATCGAGAAGATCGCCGGTAAAGGCAACCGGGTTGTCGAGCCTGCCGTCGAACGGAAGGTGGAGACGCTGCAGATCGCCTGGTTTACCGGTTCCTACGAAATCGAAATCGTCCGCCGGATGATCGAGCGGTTCGAGCGGCAGCACCCGTTCGTTCGTCTGGAGCTGGTGCTGCTCCCGGAGATCGGGTATACCGACACGCTGCTTCATCTGATGGAGCACGGACAAGGTCCGGATGTGTTCATGATGTCGGATCTGCATTTCCGCGAATGGGTGGCCAGCGGCAAGACGGATTGGCTTTCCGGCTATGTGCCGCCCCATCTGGAATCGGAAAGTTATCCGGAAGTGTTCTCCTTATTCTCGCACGCGGGGCGCATGCTGGCCGCGCCGTTTGTATTTTCGCCGGTCGTGATCTGCTACAACCGCTCGATCCTGCAGCGGAACGGGATCGACGAGCCGGTTGTGGAGTCGTGGGACGATCTGCTTCGGATCGCTTCGCGCTGCACCGGGTCGCCCAATGCCGACGGCATTGTGGATCAATACGGATTTTGCTTCTCTTCGTCGATGAACCGGTGGCCGGTTTTCCTGCTTCAGAACGGAGGCCGATTCCTGTCCGAAGACGGCGCGCGCTGCGTCATGGCCCAGCCGGAAAACGTCGAGGCGCTGGATTTTTGCGTGCAATTGATGTACAAGCATCAGGTGTCGCCGATCTATTCGCACGGCAGCACTTATCTGGCCGAGCAGCTTTTTGTCAAAGAGCGCGTCGCGATGATTCTGACGACGTACTACTTCATGAACGAGTTCCGCGATCACCCGATTCAATGGGATGTGCTCAACGTGCCGAAGGCCAAAACCCGCGAGACGCTGCTTCTGGGCGGAGGACTGGCGGTCAACGCCCGCAGCGGCAAGGAGATGCTGGCTCGCCAGGTTGTCGACTTCATGACCGGCGCCGAGGCGCAGACGATGCTCAAGCGGCATGGCTGCACGATTCCGGCCTTGCGGCAGGTGGCGGAAGACGAGAATTTGCTCGACCCCGCTATTCATCCGCCCCATTACCGGCGTTATCTCGACGCGCTGCCCGGGGCGAGGCCGCTAAGCTCGCTGGGGCTGGATCAATCGGCGATCAACTTGTTGTTCGACGAGTTGAATCTCGTCTGGGCCAACATGGAACGGCCGGAACACGCGTGCAAGCGCATCGAGCAGTTGATGAACGCGGCATTGCCGATTTGACAACCGGGACATTCTCCTTGTGGCGGGAGAATGTCTTTTTTTGCAAGATCAGGAGATACCATACCGGGTGGGGGGAGAAAACATGGGATACAAACTGGACGAATTAAACCGGAACGGCTTGCCTTCGCTGGTCGGAGGGTTGACGGACAAACGGGATTGGCTTGCCAAACGCGAACGGATTCGGCGGGAGTGGCTGCGCATGACCGGAGAAGCGCCGCCGGCCGTGCCGGTACGGTACGAGATTGTGGCCGAGGCCGAAGAAGCGGCTTACCGGCGCTTGCATATCCGGTACGACACGGTGATGGGGGACGCCGTACCGGCTTATCTCCTGATTCCCCGCAAAGCTCTGGAAACGCCGGGGCTGCGGCTGCCGGGGGTTCTGGCGCTTCATCCGACCGCCAACGCCGGCAAGGACGATATCGCTCTGCCTTCGGGGCGGGATAACCGGAGGTATGCGCTTGAGCTGGCCGAACGCGGTTATGTCGTGCTGGCCCCCGACGTTATCACGGCCGGCGAGCGGAAGCTGGAGGGTCACGACTACTATCATACGGCGCCGTTCGACGAGCGCCATCCCGAGTGGTCCGCCGTCGGCAAGATGCTGGCGGACCACTCGCAGGGCGTCGATCTGCTCTGCAGCCTGCCGTTTGTCGACGAACGGCGGATCGGCGCCGTCGGCCATTCGCTCGGCGGCTACAACGCTTATTTCCTGGCCGGAATGGAACGCCGGATCGCCGCCGTCGTATCGAGCTGCGGATTATGCACGTTTTATGGCGATGCCGATCCGAACCGGTGGGGACGCCGGCCCTGGTTCAGCCATCTGCCCCGAATCACGGGCGAGCTGGAGCGGGGGGAAGTTCCCTTCGACTTCCATGAGATTGCCGCATTGGCGGCGCCGACCCCGTTTTTTTGCTGGATCGCCCAGCAGGACCGTTACTTCCCGCATTGGCGCGAGATCGGGGAAGCGGCGGAGGAGCTTCATCGGCTCTACGAATTCCTCGGCTGCGCGGACCGCTTCAGCATGCTGATCGGCAATGCCGACCACGACTTTCCCGGCGAGATCCGGGCGCTGGCTTACGCTTTCCTGGATCGCTGGCTGGGCCCGGACGTCACCGCGACGACTTGATCTCGCCCGGCGTAACGCCCCAGTATTTGCGGAACACCTTCGTAAAATAGCTGACGTCGCGGTAGCCGACGAGGCGGGCGGCGTCATACACTTTGGCGCCTTCGGCCAATGCGGCTTTGGCGCGTTCCATCTTCTGCTCCTGGACGTACGCGGAGAAGGACTTGCCCGTCTCCTGCTTGAACAGCCGGCTCAGGTAGGACGAGTTGACATACAGCCGGTCGGCGACCGTATGAAGGGTCAGATCCTGATCGATCTCCTGCTCGATGATCGAGAGGATGGCGCGCACGACCTGATGGCTGCTTGTCCGCCGGCGGTCCTGCTGATAGGCGACGATCGCGGCGACGCTCCGGGACAGCCAAGCCCGGATCTGTTCCTTGCTGGTCAACAGCCCGGCGTTATGGAAGTACTCGTAGTCGTCCTTCATCACTTCCTTGACCGTCCATCCCTGCTTCTGCACGATGCGGACGAGCAGGCTGCCGACGTACAGCACGCCTTCGTGCACTTCGTCGGCCGAGCCCGCTTCGCTGAATATCCCGTCCCAGATGGCGGAGAGCGCGTCCGAGGCGCGTTCGGCGTCCCCGGTTTCGAGCGCGATCTCAAGCGCCTTCTCCTCGCCTTGCGACACCGCAAGCGGCCGGCTGCCGGGACGTTCGGCCGGTTCCCGGTACGGAATAGCGATTCCCGGTCCGTAGACGATTCGGTCCTGCAGCGCTTGGCACGCTTGCACGTACAGCCGGTTCAGCTCGCCCAGGCCGCCCGTCGATCCGCTGATGCCGGCGCTTAGCGTAAGCTTCAGGCTTTCCCTCGCGAGAGACAGCAGCTTGGATACGGCCGCGTGCGCCCGGAGCAGCCCGTCGTTCGGATCGTCCCCGGGAGGGATGCGGAAGAGGATCGCGGTGAAGCCGCCCGCATCCTTGCACAGCCAGCATCCCTCCTGCGCGAAGATGGACGAAGCCAGCATATGGGCGGCAAACCGCGCGCGGGACAGATCCCCGGGGGCAGGCGCAGCTTCCTCCGCGCCGTCGTCGGGAACGGCCGGCTCCGCGTCGACGACCGCCACGGCATACTGCCACCCTTCGCCGCCCAGCTCCATCATATAGTCCGATGCGATGGCGGCCGCTTCTTCCGGCGAATAAGCGCCCCGAAGCAGTTGTTCCAGGAACGCGCTCCGCAGATGGGGCAGATGATCGAGCCAACGCTGGCGCATCTGCTCCTCGTTCTGCAGCCGATCGAGCTCCTGCCGCAGTTGGTCGGCGGCCGCAAGCACGGCTTGCAAAATATCGCGCTCGCCGGCCGGTTTGAGCAAATATTTGGAGACGCCCGATTCCATCGCATGCTGGGCGTAAGCGAAGTTGTCGTGCCCGCTCAGGATAATCGTCTTGATATAAGCGTCCTTCTCGCGCAGCTTGCGGGCCAGCGTCAGCCCGTCCATCTCCGGCATCTGGACGTCGAGCAGCACGATATCCGGCTTTTTCCTCTCGAACAGGCGAAGCGCCTCGATCCCGTTGGCCGCAAGGCCGACGACTTCGATGCCGTTGTCCTCCCAGGGGATATTGGCCGCAAGCGATTGCCGCAAGCGCGCTTCGTCTTCCACGATCAACAGATTCATACGGCTTTGTCCTCCTCTTCGGGTTGATTCCTGCTTCCGCCCCCGAAGGCGTCGTACATGATATCGTGACGGCACCGGTCAAGCGGCAGCCGGATGCGTACCGATGTTCCTTCCCCCAGCCGGCTGGAGATCGACAAGTCCGCCTGCTCGCCGTAATAGAGCCGGATTCGGGTGGCCACGTTGCGCAAGCCGAACAGATCCATCGTCTCCTCCTCGACCAGAGACAACAGGCGGAAATCGCGCCGTCTCAGTCTCTCCAGCTCGGTCTGGACGTAGTGAAGCCGTTCCTCCGTCAATCCGTTGCCGTTATCCGTCACCTCCAGCACCAGCATATCGCCTTCGATCCGGCTGGCGACGGTCAGCAGTCCGCCCTGCTCGCGGCCTTCCATGCCGTGCAGGATCGCGTTCTCCACAAGCGGCTGAAGCAGCAGCTTCAAGATTGTAATCGGCTTCGTCGCTTCTTCGATGTCGTAGACGACGTCGAAGCTGTCCAGAAACTTGAGCTGCTGGATGCGGACGTAATAGTGCAGGTGCTCGACGCTTTCCTGGACGGTGAAGACCTCTTTTCCTTTGTTCAGGCTCAGCCGGAAAAACTTCGACAAGTTCAGCACCATTTCGCCGATCTCGTCGGCCTCGTAATTTTTGGACGTCCAATAGATCGAGTCCAGCGTATTGTAGAGAAAGTGCGGGTTGATCTGCGACTGCAAAAATTTCAGCTCGGTTTTGGCGATTCGGAGCTGCTGCTCGTAATGGTCCTCAATGAGATGCTTTTGGTTCTCCGCCATCTGGTTGAAGGCGTCGGTCAGGAAGCCGAGCTCGTCTCTCCGTTTATGGTCCACCCTCACGTTCATCTTGCCGACGCTCATCTGCTTCATCCCTTGCGCCAACTGCTTGATGGGGGCCGCGATGCCCTTGTACACCGTCCACGAGATGACGAAGGCCAGCAGCAGGCTGAGCGAGACGATCAGGTACGTATAGGACTGGATCGTATTGGTTTCGCTGAACACTTCGTTCTTGGGCTGAAGCATTGTCATTTTCCAGTTCGAATATTTGGACTGCACGGTGACGGACAAGTCGGACGACGGGGAGCTGTTTTTCGTCAGAGCGGCGCGGGTCGCCGAGTCTCCGACTTCGGTGATCAGCTTGCCGTCCTGATCGTACAGGGACACATAAGCGTTGGGACTGGGCAGCAGCGTCTTCATCATGGCCAGCAGCTTGTTTTTGTTCAGCGTCAGGACAAGCATGTTCGGCGCTCTGCGCTGATTGTAGATGTCCATCGCCCGCACGAGCGACAAGTCGTCGGCGAACAGCGTCTGGCTGCTGGAGGATGCCAGATAGTTGATGCCGTCGTCGTCGGCCGTCTGATACAGGATGCCGGTACCGATCCGGTCGAACGTGTTTTTCATCCACTGCTGTTCGCCCGGGATCAGCTTCCTCGCGCCGTAGCTGGTCGAAAGCAGCGTGCGCGAAGGCTCGTGATAGATCGAAATTTTCTGAACGATGTGGTTGCTCGATTTGACGTTGTTCAGCTGCTTGAGTATTTGCATAAAATCAAGGATGGATTGCGGCGTCAATTCGGAGCCGTTCTGCTCCAGCAGCCGAACGAGCGTCGGATCGGTGGCCACCAGCGTAGACAACTGCTCGGCGCTCTGAATCGTCAGGTCGATGTAGTCCATGACGGACGAGAGGGCCATCTGGGACCGCTCGACGGTCCGGTCGTACAAGATGTTTTGGGACCGTTCGACGGCGTAAATGCTGATCGTCACCAGCGGGACGAGAATCAGCAGGAAATAGCAGGTCAGCCTCACCTGAATGTTCCGGGAAAACAAGTTCCGAATGCGGGTTATGGCAGAGGTGATTGCGCCGAGCATGTCAATGTCCCGTTCCTTTCTTGGATTGGCGGTACCATTCGTTGACTTCCCGGGTCATCTCGTCGCCGCCCTGCTCCTTCCACTGCCGGACGAATTCCTCGAAATCGTCGATCGGCCGCTGACCCAGGATCAGCTCGACGAACACGTTCTCCTCCAAATCCTGCAGCTTGTCGCTGTATTTGACCATAGCCGGCGTGGGCGCTCCTTTGAAGGCGTTCGGGATCAGATTTTTCTCGATGATCGTCAAGTTTTCGTACAGGTGGAAATCGCCGAGCGAATCGAGCCGCCGCTTGATCACATCCGGCTTGTACAGATCGACGAGGGACTGATAGATGCCGCGGTACTGGTGTTTGTTATGCTGGGCGAAGTCGGTCACCATCACCCCGTCCTTCATCGACCAGACCTCGTTCTCGAACCCGAGCTTCAGGTTGGTGTAGCCTTCGCCCGCCATAAAGTCGAGAAAACGGATGACGCCGGCCGGATTTTGGCTGCCGACGGGAATCACGTTGTACGAGCGCACCGGGCCCGTTCCGTAGACGCCTTTATGCCCTTTGGGGCCGACCGGGTATTCCAGAGGGATCCATTTGGCGCTGGGAAACCGCTTTCGATTGACTTCGATCGAGTTGCGCGTATCGTACCACGTGGCCGAAAACAAACCGACCTTGCCGGATGCGACCTTATCCCCCAGGTTGGCGGTGTGGTTCAGCGGGAACATCGGATCGAGCAAGCCCTCTCGGTACAGGCGCGCCAAAAATGCGAGCGCTTCCTTCGTTTCCGGCAAAATGCTGCCGTATACCAGCTCGCCGTCCCTCTCGATCCATTGCTTCAATTGCGTGCCGAACGCGCCGAAAAACGGGGCGGTTCGGCCGAGATGATCGGCGAGGATCAAGCCGTACGTATCGTTGATGCCGTTGCCGTCCGGATCGTCCATCGCAAAGGCGCGGATCACGTTGTAGTACTCGTCCAGCGTGACGGGCGGACGCAGCCCGAGACGGTCGAGCCAGTCCTTGCGGGCGTATACGATCTCCATGCCTTTCGTTTCGTATTGGCTCGGAACCGCGTAAATCTTGCCTTGGTACCTCACGCGGTCCCAGGCTTCTTCGGGAATGTTCTTCAGCAGGTTCGGTCCGTATTGCTTCAGCAGATCGTCCAGAGGAAGAAGGGCGCCTTGCCGCGCGTAATTGTCCATCCATATGCCGTTGGTCGTGTTAATCAGGTCCGGGCGGTTGCCCGAAGCCATGATGACGTTCAGCTTCTCTTCATAAGTGTCCGGCGGCGGAATCTGCACGACCACGTCCAATCCGGTCTCGCGTTCAATGTAATCGAGGTAGGGATTATGGTTTTCGTCCATGCCGTCCGGAAACGGCAGCTCCAGTCCGTTGATGACGATGGATATGCGGGAAGCGTCCGGTTTTTCCGTCGGCTCGGCTTCGGCAGGAGCATGAAACGTGCAGCCCGAAGCCAACAGGATGACGAAGGCGGACATGACGACGCAGGAGACGGGGCGGACTGGCGACTTCACGGTGATTCTCCTCCTTCGGGTGCGCTCTTGTTCGTTATTGCTGTAATCATACCACATCCCTAATTTGACAGAGAAGCTGACATGTACGGGATGATAGAGGGTGTGGAACTTTTGCGGGGAGACCGTGGTCTGACGGTAGAGGTGAACAGAATGGATCACGATTATGTGAAGCCTATGTCCCGGCTTGAACCGGAAGCGCTGCGCGAGCTGATGCAGGCTTACGGGACGGATGTCTGGAACGATGCTTATGTGTTGACCAGGCGTCGCGAATTGGTCGATGACATCGCCCAGGACGTGTTCATCCGGGCGGCCCGGGGTTACGGAGGTGTGATGGGCGCGGCCGCGGCCTTTGCGGAAAGTCCGGCGTACGCAGACAGCGGCGAAGCTTCGGCCTGCCAAGACTACTCCGAACCTTCCTGCGAGATCGGCGCGGACGCCGGCGGAGGCGGAGAAGGAGAAGGGGGCGGGGATTTCCTCTCCTCGATGTTCGAGGACTTGTTCGACTAATGGTTTCCGCTTCCGCCCGCCGCCCGGTACTGTCTCGGCGACATGCCGGCGATGCGTTTGAACGTCTTGCCGAAATGGGAAAAGTTGTCGAACCCCACCGCTGCGGCGATCTCGGTGATCCCGAGCGGCGTTTCCCGCAGCAGGCGCTGCGCCTCCCGCACGCGGGTCAGGTTCGTGTATTCCGACAGCGTGAAGCCGGTCGCCTCCCTAAACATGCGGCTCAAATACCACGGGCTCAGGTAGAAGCGTTCCGCCAGCCGCGACAGCGACAGCGGTTCGGCATAGGACGAATTGATATGCCGCACCACTTCCGTCATCTTGGCGTGAGCGGGCGATAACGGCTCGAACCGAGCGGCCTCGTGCGAGGCCGCCCGTGCCGCAAGCACCAGCAGGTCGGCGATCCGGTTCCTGACGAGCAACTCGCAGCCTTCCGCCTGCTCTTCCGTCTCCCGGGACAACGAGCCGATCAGTTGGTCGAGTTCCTGCCTGCCGGCCCCCGACAGGCGAAGCACCGGCGATTGCGAGCGGAACGGACGAAGCAGCAGTTCGCGGACGGAGTCCGATCCGGCCATCCCGTCCAGTACGGCGTCGTCGACGTGGATGACCGTGCGCTCATGCCCCGGTTCGCCCGTATCCAGCGTCTTGTGCATCACGCCCTTGCCGATGAAGACCAGGTCGCCGGGTACGATCCGGTACGTCCGGTCTTCGATGAAATATAACCGCTGTCCGGCATGCAAATAGTAGATTTCGTAGTAGGGGTGGAAGTGCTGGGTGTCCATCTGGAAAAAGCCTTCGCGCGCGACCCGCTCGACGAACGGCGGACGTTCGATCGAGCCGAAAGACGCCAGCTTTTTGTAGGAATTCGGCATGTCCGAAGCTCCTTTTGCAGCAGATTCGCATCGGTTTCGTCTCTTTGATTATAGCAAAAAAAGCGGGGTTTTCCGAGAAATCAGCAATAATTGCGGCGATTTGCCCGTTTTTTTGTTCTAAGATGAAAGCAGGACGAAGAAGAACCCGCAAAGGAGAATCGACGCATGAAAAAGAAATATGCGCTTGTCGGCACGGGCGGACGCGCGGAATTTTTCTACGGGGCCATCGCCCGCGATTTCCGCGAAACCTCGGAGCTGGTCGCCTTCTGCGACATCAACCAGACGCGGATGAACTACGCGAACAAGCTGCTGACGGAAAAATACAACTATCATGCCGTTCCGACGTACAAAAGCGACCGGTTCGACGAGATGATCGCCGCCGAAAAACCCGATGTCGTGATCGTCACAAGCGTGGACCGCACCCATCATACGTACATCATTCGCGCGATGGAGCTGGGCTGCGATGTCATCACCGAGAAGCCGATGACCGTCGACGAGACGAAATGCCAGGCGATTCTGGACGCCGTCGAGCGGACGGGACACAACGTGCGCGTCACGTTCAACTACCGCTACGCGCCGCATCATACGAAGGCGCGCGAGCTCATCCGGGACGGCGTCATCGGACAGGTTACGTCCGTGCACTTCGAGTGGCTGCTGAACACGAAGCACGGCGCCGATTACTTCCGCCGGTGGCACCGTGACAAGCGCAACAGCGGCGGACTGCTCGTGCACAAGTCGACGCACCATTTCGATCTGGTGAACTTCTGGATCGGCTCCGAGCCGGACAGCGTGTTTGCTTTCGGCGACCTGCTGTTCTACGGCCGCGAAAACGCGGAGCAACGCGGCGAAACGAAATTTTACGACCGCGCCACCGGCAATCCGAACGCCGAAGGCGATCCGTTCGCGCTGCGGCTGGACACCAACGAGCATTTGAAGGCGATGTATCTGGACGCCGAGCACGAGGACGGCTACCGCCGCGACCAGAGCGTATTCGGCGACGGCATCAGCATCGAGGATACGATGGGCGTGCTCGTCCGCTACAAAAACAACGCGATCCTGACGTATTCGCTTAACGCGTACCTCCCGTGGGAAGGCTACCGCATCGCGTTTAACGGGACGAAGGGCCGCATCGAGATGACGGTCGTCGAGCAGTCGTACGTCAATTCCGGCGGCGACAAGGCGCTTGAAGGCGCTCTGAAATCGAAAAAAATCGTCGTATTCCCGATGTTCGCCGCTCCGTACGAAGTCGAAGTCCAGGAGGGCAAAGGCGGTCACGGCGGCGGCGATCCGATCCTGCTGAACGACCTGTTCGGCGTGCCGGCCGAAGACCCGTTCCACCGCGCCGCCAACCATATCGACGGCGCCAAGTCGATCCTGACGGGCATCGCCGCCAACCGTTCGATCCGCACCGGCCAGATGGTGCGCGTAGACGACTTGATCCGCATTCGCAAATAAAACCGCCTTTTATAGGACCGACGAATCATGCGTTTAACGGAGCCGATCCGTTAAACGCTTTTTTATGGACCGGGACCGGGGGCTCTCCCGCAGCGCGAGGAACCGCCGCGCCCGGCCGAAAGCTTCCCGTCCCCGGCATCGCTTCCGCCCTTTCGACAAGTTGCCTGCGACATGAAATCCTTCCATAATGGAAAAACGACCAATACAATCCATCGTCTTCCGGTGCTATAATAAGATAAACCGATTGTCCTACCGGGAGGACCCCCTGTTTATGAATGTCTCCTTGCGGATTCGCATGACGGCCCTGCTCGTATTTATTACCGGGTTGGGATTGATTTTGGTAGGCGCCATCAACTACGCCACGGCCAAACGGACGATTCAGGAATCGCTGGAGAAAAATGCGCTCGCGAAGGTGGTGGCGCGCGCCGAAAATTTATCCGCCTGGGTGAAGACGCGGATGGCCGAGCTCGAAGTGCTCAGCCGGACCGACTTGATCCGCAGCGGCAGCCGGCAGCAGCAGCTCGAGTACTTGAGGCGGGAACGGAACCGCAGCGGCAATGAGTACGTGCTCACGTACGGCATCGGCGGCACGGACGGCTTGATGCAACTGACCGACGGGGGGACGGCGCAGTTGAACATCCCGGGCTGCGAGTCGTTGTTCTCGCAGCTCATGCGGGGGCGGCCCGTCGTCTGGGGACTTACATATCACCAGGATGTCGAAGGGGGGGCAGTCCTTCCGCTCGTGGCCCCGATTCGGGACCATGAGGAACGGGTCGTCGGCATTCTCAGCCAATCGCTGATCGTCAGTCAATTGTTCGCGGACAAAGCAGAGGTGCACTACGTCGATTCGGACCGGATGCTGTTGTTCTCGCGCGACGGCCGGGTGCTGCACGTGAGCAACTACGACGAGATGAAGGGTCTGAATTTGAATGCGGACGATTCGCCTATAAAACCGCTCGTACCCGACATGATGTCTTCTCCTTTCGGCGTGCTGCACACGGAAGCCGGGGGCGTTCCGCTGCTCGTGCTTCATGCGGCCGTGCCCGATCTCGACTGGTATATCGCGCTGGTCATCGAAATGAATCATTTCCTGAAGCCGGTCAGCACGCTGCTGTGGCAGACCGTCGTCACCGTCGCCGGCATATTAATCGTGCTCGGCGTCAGCATCTTCTGGCTGATGAACGGCATGATCGGCCGCATCCGCCAAATTCTTCGCGTAACGGAGCACGTGGCCTCAGGCGACTTGGCCGTGCAGCCCATTCCGGCCGCATCGGTCGACGAGATCGGCGCGCTGGCCGTATCGGTCAACGGCATGGTGGAGCATTTGCGCGAGCTGTTCGGCCGGCTGGAGGCCGTGATCAGCCAGAACGATTACGCCATGATCGTGCTGGACGCCTCGTATACCGTGACCTATTTCAATAAAGCGGCCGAGAAAATGCTCGGTTATGCGGCGGCGGACGTCGTCGGCAAGCTTACGCCTCTCGTCTGGCATGACGAGAGAGAGGTCGTGCAGCGGGCGATCCGGTACTCCCGCGAACTCGACGCCGTCATCGATCCCGACGTCTCCGTCTTTGTCTGCAAGCCGGTGCGGGGGCTGCCGGGAGACGACGAATGGACCTTCATCCGGCGCGACGGGACGAGGCTTACCGTCCGGCTCAATGTCAGCGCCATGCGGGACCCGTCCGGAGCGGTAACGGGATTCGTCTTCATCGCCAGCGACATCTCGGAGCAAAAGCGCATTCAATCGGAGCTGGTGCAAGCGACCCGCAAAGCCGACGAAGCCAATCGGGCCAAGAGCGACTTCCTTGCCCGGATGAGCCACGAAATCCGGACCCCGTTAAACGGCATTATCGGGCTGACCGAGCTGATGAAAAAAACGGACATGGACGATCTGCAGCGCGATTACCACGCCAAAATCGTCTCCTCGTCCGTCGCGCTGCTGCGCATCATCAACGATATTCTCGACTTCTCGAAGGTGGAAGCGGGCAAGCTGGAGCTGGAGATGGTGCGGTTCAATATGGATGACGTCATCCATATGCTGACGGACACGATCGGCGTCTTTCTGGGCGGCAAGCCGCTGGAATTCCTGATCGAGCTCCCGGACGAGATGCCGTCCGCGCTGATCGGCGATCCTCTCCGGCTCGAACAGGTGCTTCTGAACTTGTGCAGCAACGCCGTCAAATTCACCGAACGGGGCACGGTCGCGCTGCGCCTTCAACTGCTCGCCATGACCGGGGGCGAAGCGCGCATCCGGTTCGAGGTGACCGATACGGGAATCGGGATGACGCCGGAGCAGGTCGCGAGGCTGTTCCAACCGTTTACGCAGGCGGACGGATCGACCAGCCGCAAGTTCGGCGGAACGGGGCTTGGGCTCGTCATCAGCAAAAATCTGATCGAGATGATGGGCGGCAAGCTGAACGTGACCAGCGCGGCAGGCCTGGGCAGCTCGTTCACGTTCGATCTGTCGTTCCCCGTGCCGGTTCACGCCCAGCATCAGTCGTACGAGCTGCCTGCGGAGCTGGCGGGCGCGCGCGTGCTGGTCGTCGAGGACCACGACAAGCTGCGGAGCAGCCTGCAGCACCAACTGAATATGGCCGGCTGCCGGACGACCGCGGCCCGGAACTGGAAGGACAGCTTGCGGGCGCTGGAGGAAGACGGAGGCTACGATCTGGTGCTTCTGGATCTTGAGGGAATGGACATGCACAGCCAAGAGGCGTGGAGGCGTTACCGCCATGTGCTGGAGGCCCGGGGCATCCGTTGTCTGGTCATGACGACCGCTTACGGACGGGACGAGCTGGCGAGTCTCGCTCCGGAGGACCGTCCCGGCGGCATTTTGGTGAAACCTGTCAGCCGGGCCGCGCTTTACCGGGCTGTCGCGGCAATCTGGCACAAACGCCCGCCGGCTGGACGGAGCGCCCCGGAGGAGGAAGCGGCGGCCGCCAAGGAGACCGAGACAACCGATTCCAAGGAGCATCGCGCCGCGGAGGGCCGCATCCTGCTTGCCGAGGATCACGAGATCAACCGGATCGTCGCCGTCGAGCTTCTGCAATCGCAGGGCTACGAGGTTCAGGTCGCGGAGAACGGGCGGCGGGCGCTGGAGATGCTGGTGGCGGAGCCGGACCGTTGGGATCTCGTGCTGATGGATCTGCATATGCCGGAGATGGACGGTTACGAAGCGACCGGCATCATCCGACGCATGCCGGAATTCGAGCGGCTGCCGATCGTCGCGTTGACGGCGAATGCCGTCAAGGAAGATCTGGAGGCGGGATTGCGGCTCGGGATGAACGACATCATCACGAAGCCGATCCAATTGCCGCAGATGCTGGCGACGCTGCGCCGATGGATACCGAATTCGGAGCCCGGCGGCGGGACCGCCTCCCGGACGGGTCAGGAAAGCTCCGAACGGTCCGGCTTGGCCCGGCGGAACGGCGATCGCGCGGACACGGCCAGAGCTTCCGACATTCCCGAGAGCTGGAAGCATCTGTCGATATCGGGCGTGATCGATCTGGAGGAGCTGATGGACCGGCTGGAAGGCAAAACCGCCATTGTGCAGCATATGTTCCTGACGTTCCGAAGGGATTATGCCGGGTTCACGGATCGCCTGCGGCAAGCATGGGGGGACGGGAACCGCGCCGAAGCCCGGCGTCTGGTCCATACGCTCAAGGGAGCGGCCGGCAACTTGTCGGCGCATGAGCTGCAAGCTTTCGCGGCGGAGGTGGAGGAGGCGATCCGATCGGAAAAGCTGGGCATTCCGCACCTCGATCAGCTTGACCGCCATCTGAGGGTGCTGTTGGCGCTGCTCAGGGAGGCTACGGAGAACGGAACGTTTGGCGACAAGAGGTAGCTGGACGATCAGGAGGTCTTTATAGTATAGTGGGCTTAATGCGGGTGTAGGAAAAATATTCCATAAACCATCAATTGGACGTTAGAAAAGTGTGTTGCAGAGCGGACGGCCGGACGAATGGAAATTTAACACTTTTTTAACATTTATGTCGAATCGAGGCGGGGGGGTTCCATGTACAGAGTTCTAATCGTGGAAGACGACAACATGATTGGCGACATGCTCTCCATGTATTTGACGGAAGAAGGGTACGACGTGAGACGGGTGGAGAACGGGGGACTGGGCAAGGAGGCCGTAAACGAATTCGTCCCGGACCTGATCATTCTCGATCTGATGCTCCCGGACATGAACGGCATGCAGCTATGTACGGAACTTCGGAACAAATCCGCCGTCCCTATTCTCATCATCTCCATGAAAACGGAGGTGTCGGAACGGGTGAACGCATTGATCGCCGGAGCGGACGATTATCTGTGCAAGCCGTTCAGCATGAGGGAACTGACCGCGCGGGTAACGGCGCTGATCCGCCGCAGCCACCTGATGCGGTTCGATTCCGGCTCGGGCGGCGAGGTTGCGGCCGCGGCGTCCGGCCAGACGGCCCGATCCGATTCGATCCATCTGGATTTGGATCGGCGCGCGGTGCTCGTCGACAACCGGGTGGTGGATACGACTTTTTCCGAATTCGAGATCATGAAGCTGTTTTGCGCTTATCCGGGCAAGGTGTTCAGCCGGGAAGAACTGATCAACGAGCTGCGGGGGTTCGACTCCTACGTAACCGACCGTTCCATCGACGTACATATCGCCAACCTTCGCAAGAAAATCGAAAGCGATCCCAAAGACCCCAAACATATCAAAACGGTTTGGGGAGTCGGCTATAAATTCGTATACGACGCATAACGGCGCAAAGCCGCCGGCCCTCCCGACGAGGGCCTTTTTTATTCCGCATTTTTACACATTTCTAATAACGCCCCCAAACTTCCCTTACACATGTCCCGCATAATGAAGAAAGCATACACACAGACGGGGGGAGCGTCGGAATGGGAACCAGTCTTTTGGTCAATATCGGCATGCATCTCTCGATCTTGCTTTCGTTTGTTTTCGTGTCGCACCGCGTGCATAGGAAAATGTTAACCGCATCGAGCCGGAAGGACAAATTTTGGGCGGGACTTTTTTTCGGCGGGGCCGGGGCTGTCAGCGTCTTTATCCCGGTTGAGCTTGCCGATGGCGTGAGAATCGGCTTTCGGGGAATCGCCGTGCTGCTGGCCGGCATTTTCTCGGGAGGAATCGCCGCCGGCACGTCCGCCGCCATCGTCGCCTTGTGCCATCTGCTCGAGGGCGGAAGCGGTTTGGCCGGCGGATTGGCGACAATTGTAACCGCCTTCTGCCTGGGGCTTGCGTATCACTCGCTTGTAAAGGCGGGGCGGCTCGGCTCCCGGCCCCATACGGAGATGTTGGTCCTGGGGCTGGCGCTGACGGTTGCGGGGCTGGCCTGGCAATTGGCGCTTCCCGGCGGGGTGGAGCCCGCCGTTCTCGGAACAATCCGGCTGCCCGCGCTGATTCTGTACCCCGCATCCGTCTGCGTGCTCGCTTACGTTCTGCGCGGCGAGCTTCGCCGGGCCGAGACCGACCGCCAATTGGCGGAAAGCGAAGAGCGGTATCGCTCCCTCGTCGAGAACTCGGAGGATTTTATCTTTTCCTGCGACCCGGCCGGACGGTTGACCTCGGTCAACCGCAAGATGCGGGAAGAATTGGGCGGCGGACGGAATTTGACCGGCGATACGTTGTGCGGGCTGCTTGCGGAGCTCCGGGCGGACCGCCAGCCGCCGAAGACGTGGAGCGAATTGAAGGACGAGCTGCTGCGGGTGGGGGGCACGATCTCGTTCGAGCGATCGCTGCGGTTCGCCGATCAGATCGAACGAACGATGGTGTTCACGCTGGTTCCCCTGCTGAGCGGGAAGGAGCTTCGTTCGGTTATGGGGACGGCTCACGATATAACGGGTATCCGCAAAAAAGAGCGGTATATCGAACAGCTCTCCCATTACGATTTGCTTACCGAATTGCCGAATCGGTGGCTGCTGTTCGAACGGCTGAAGCGGCTGCTGGAGAGATCGTCCGGCGGAAGCGTCTCGGTTGTCTATATCGACTTCGACCGGTTTTCCCGGATTAACGATACGCGGGGAATCATCTTCGGGGACGATCTGATCCGGGCCATTGCGCGGTCGCTTCAATCGGCCGTCCACGCGGAGGATTGGGTCGCGAGGTTTTCCGCCGACGAATTCGTCGTCGTGTCGGAGCGGTACGGCGGCCCGGACGGGCAAGCCCGCTTGAAGGCCGATGTCGACCGGCTCATCGGGGAGCTGTCGCAGCCTTTCTCCGTGCGCGGGGAGACGGTTCATCTGACGTTCAGCGCGGGCGTATCCCGCTTTCCCGAAGACGCCCGGGATGCGGAGCAGTTGATCGGCAACGCTTGCACCGCCATGTACCAGGCGAAGGCGGAAGGCAGCCAGCGCGTTTCTTTCTACCGGCCGGCGATGCGCGAGTCGCTGCTTCATCTGAGCAAGCTGGAGACGGCTCTGCGGGACGCGCTGCGCAAAAACGAGTTTTTGCTGCATTATCAGCCCGTGATCGAAGCGGGAACCGGCCGTGTCCACGGCTTCGAGGCGCTGCTGCGCTGGCGGCACCCGGAGCTTGGATTCGTGCCGCCCGACGAATTTATTCCGATGGCCGAGGAGAAAGGCTGGATCGTGCCCATCGGCGACTGGGCGCTTCTCGAAGCCTGCCGCGCGAACCGTTCGCTGCATGACCGGTACGGCTTGCGAACGGTCATGTCGGTTAATGTATCCCCGGTGCAGCTCAAACAGCCCGACTTCGCCCGGCGCGTCGCCGGTTTTCTGTCGGAAGCGCGGCTGGAGCCGCAATACCTCGATCTGGAGATCACCGAGAGCGTCCTGATCGATTCGTTCGAAGATTCGCTGCCGGTTCTGGAGGAATTAAACGAGCTTGGGGTGCGGCTGTCGCTGGACGACTTCGGCACCGGTTATTCCTCGCTCAGTTACTTGAAGCGGCTTCCGATCCGCACGGTCAAAATCGACAAGTCGTTCGTGCAGGACCTTGCGAATAACCGCATCCAGACCGAGCTGGCCGAAGCGATTATCGCGCTGGCTCATAAGATCGGTCTCGGGGTGGTGGCCGAAGGGGTCGAGCGGGAGGAGCAGGGCGAATGGCTGAAGAAGCGGGGCTGCGATTGCCTGCAAGGCTATTGGTTTGCCCGCCCGATGGGGGAGGAGCAGCTTCGCCAATATATGTCGGAGCAGCCTTCAGCGGTCTTGGCCTCTCCTGAACGTCCATCGGCCGAGCGCTTCGCGTAGGGATCAGGAAACCGTTTCAAAAAATATTCAGAATAACAGCTTCCCTCGGAAAAGCGCCTGCAACTTTTTTTTGGAACAGCCGTCTATGTGGTTGATGGAAAATGCTGCATCCGTGCAAAAAACACTTTGAGTCGGGGAAGGAGCAATCACGTGTGAAGCGCAGGAAGAAGACATGGGGCTTGCTGGGACTGAGTGCGGCGATGGTGTTGTCGATGGCGCCGATGCAAGCGTTCGCAAGCGAACCAGTCTCGGCGGTTGCGAAGAAAGCCGGAGCCGAGGAGATCGACCCGTCCATGGTGGCCGTCAGCCAGGAAAAAGCGGCGGAGCTGGCCAAAGCGGCGGTGGAAATTCCGGAGGGCTTCAAGCTTCGGGGAAGCCGGCTGTCTTCCCATTACATGAGCGAATCGCCCGTCTGGACGCTGGAATTCGCGAGGATAGCGGAAGACCGCCAGACCGGCAGCATCTCGGTGGCCATCGACGCCCATACCGGTTCGCTTGTCGAGTTCAGCGTCTACGACGAAGAGGACCGCAAGCCGCAGACGTACCCGCCGAAGGTCGACTATGCCCAGGCCAAAGCCATCGCGGACGAGGCTCTGGCGAAATACGCGGGAGACAAAGCCAAGCTGGTGCGGTACGATTCCAGCTACGAAGCGAGCATGCGACCGCCGCTGGACGGCAACGTCAACTACTCGATCCGCTATAACCGCTACGAGAACGGCTATCCGTATGAGCCAAACGGCGTCAGCATCCAGGTCAACGGCAACGGCAAAATCACCCGGTTCAGCGTGCAGTGGACGGACGACGTGGAATTTTCGGCGAAAGCCCCGAAGATCAGCGAAGCGGATGCGCTGAAGATCGTCCGCGAGAAGTTCGTTCCGTCTCTCGTTTATTTTGTGCCGTGGAACGTTCCCCGTTCGTCTCAAAAAATGCAGGTTGTCTATCAGGCGGCTCCGCTGTCCATCGACGCGGTGACGGGCGAGCCGATCGGGTCTTCCGCCGGTTCTAACCCGCTTGCCGGTAAGCCGCTCACGGAGACGCCGGCCGGCAAGCCGCCGGTTCAGAAGAAGCTGTCCCAGAGCGAGGCCGTCGAACGCGTGAAATCGCTTATTCCGCTGCCGGAGGGCGTGGTTCTTCAGAACGCGAATTACAACGAATATTCGCCGGATTCGTCCGACAAGCTGCAGGCGACATGGAGCATCAACTGGCTGGTTGAGAATTCGGAAGCCGCGAAATTGGGCAAGGTAGGCATTTATGCGTCGATCGACGCGATGACCGGCATCGTCCGGAATTATCACAACGACTTTTCTTATTGGAACATGAAGGACGAAAATCCCGCTCCGTCCGAATATAAGCTTACGGTCGAGCAGGCGGAGCAGAAGGCTGTCGATCTGGTCAAGAAAAACCTGCCGCATCTGACGCATGAGCTGTATCCCAATCCGTCCGCTTCGAGCGGAGCGAACGCGGAAGACACCCGCAACGTCCGCTTCGGGTTCGTGCGCGCCGTGCACGGCATTTTGTCTACACTGGAGACCGTGAATGTCACGGTTGACCGCTACACGGGAGAGATTTTGGAGTTCTATTATAACCCTGCCGATCTGGAATACCCGAAAACGGCTCCAAAGGTGATCGGCGTCGACCAAGCCAAGGAGCTGCTGCTGCAGCAGTACGAGCTGCGACTGCACTACGTGCCGAGCTCCGTCGCTTCGGGCTTGGATCCGAAGAAAAGAGCCCTGATGATCGCGGCTGGCGAGATTCCTCCCACCGAAGGCGCCAATAAGGCGGCGCTCGTCTACGAGCTGGTGGAGAAGCCGTTGGGCGAATACGTTGTGCTCGATGCCGTGTCGGGCGAATGGCGCAACGGGGAGTCTTATGCGCCGACGTCGCTGGAGAAACCGAAGGCCACCGATCTGGAAGGCCACTGGGCCGCCCGCGAGCTGCAACTGATGCTGGATTATAAAGCTGTCGAAGCGAAGGACGGATTGGTGCGTCCGGACGAAAGCATCACCCGGGGCGAAATGATCAAAATGCTTGTCATCGCGATGAACGGCGGATATTACGGCGGCATGTTCGTGTACGATCGCGCCGCATCGTTTAACGACGTGGCGAAATCGTCCCCGTACTTCGGCTTTGTCGAGCGCGCCGTCGATATGAGGCTTCTCGACCCGAGCGTCGGGAAATTGGACCCGGAGGGCAAGATCACCCGCGAAGAAATCGCGCAGATGATCGTCCGCGCCCTGCGCTACGACAAGCTGGCCGAACGCAGCAATCTGTTCGCGCTGAACGCGGCCGACATGGGCGACATTCAGCATAAGGGTCATGTGGCGATCGTGCTGGGATTGGGCATCATGTCGCTTAACGACGACGGCAAATTCCTGCCTTCGGCGGAAGTCAGCCGGGCTGCGGCGGCGACGGCATTCTACCGCTACCTGGAGCAGCGCTCTCAACTGCAGGATCAGCCGGGTTACTACTATTAATGGATGAATAGACGCAAACCCGATCCGTTCGGATCGGCGGAGGCTGCCCGGATCGTTGCCGACGGCGACGATCCGGGCCGTTTTTTTCGCTGCGTCCTTCGGGAAGGATCGCGACCGGGCGATGGCTCGGGTCGCCGGGATGCCGATCCGCATATACAGGAGAGAAGGCGGGAATAAGCAGGCGGGGGTGTGCGGATTGGTGAACGTTTGCCCGACCGGGCTGCCTGGGGTTTATGTGCTGGAGCCCCGCGCGGCCGAGGACACTCGGGGTTTTTTTATGGAAAGTTTTCGCGAGCAATGGTTCTCGGACAGGGGATGGCCGTCGCGTTTCGTTCAGGACAATCATTCGTTGTCCGTTCGGCCGGGGACGCTTCGGGGCCTCCACTACCAGTTGCCGCCGATGGCGCAAGCGAAGCTGGTGCGGGTGATTTCGGGAGCGGTCTACGATGTGGCGGTGGACATGCGCCGGTCATCTCCCTTTTTCGGCCGGTGGGTCGGTGTGGAACTGTCCGCAGAGAACAAGCTGCAGTTGTGGATACCCGAGGGATTCGCCCACGGGTTTTGCACGCTGGTTCCCAACACCGAAGTGATCTATAAAGTGAATGCGTACTATTCGCCGGAATGCGACAGGGGCGTCGCATGGAACGACCCGGATCTCGGCATCGCATGGCCGGTGGAGGCGCCTGTGTTGTCCGCGAAGGACGCGGCCCTGCCCCGGCTGAGAGAGGCGGAGACGTTCGCGTGAGCATGGCAGGAGGAGGAGAACCGGGCATGAAGCTGTTGGTGACGGGCGGAGCTGGGTTTATCGGGAGCCATTTTGTCCGCTATATGCTGGGGCGCTACGAGCAAGTGTCCATTGTCAACCTCGATCTGCTTACCTATGCGGGCCATATGGACACGCTGGCTGATGCGGCGCGTGACCCCCGCCACGTATTTGTGCAGGGGGATATACGCGATGAGCGGCTGGTCGGCGAATTGCTGAAGGAGCACCAAGTCGACGCGATCGTCAACTTCGCCGCCGAGACGCATGTGGACCGCAGCATCGAGGAGCCGGGGGTGTTCGTGCGGACCAACGTGCTCGGGACCCAGAAGCTGCTGGAGGCCGCCCGGGCGCTGGGCGTCCCGCGGTTCGTGCAGATCTCGACGGACGAGGTGTACGGGGCGCTAGGCGACACGGGCCTGTTCACGGAGGATTCGCTGCTGGCGCCGAACAGCCCGTACTCCGCGTCGAAGGCGGGAGCCGACCTGATGGCGAGAGCGTATCACCGGACGTACGGGATGCATGTCAACATCACGCGCTGCTCGAACAACTACGGTCCGTATCAGTATCCGGAAAAGCTGATTCCGCTGATGATCGCCAGAGCCGCCGACGATCGGCCGCTGCCCGTCTACGGGGCGGGAGATCAGGTGCGGGACTGGCTTCACGTGGCCGACCATTGCGCGGCCGTCGATCTCGTGCTCAGACGCGGCGCGCCCGGGGAGATCTACAATATCGGCGGCCATAACGAGCGGCGCAATATCGAGGTCGTCCGCGCCATATTGCGCCTGATGGGCAAGCCGGAGTCGCTGATTGCCCACGTGCCCGACCGTCCCGGACATGACCGGCGGTACGCCATCGATTCGGCGAAGCTTCGCGCTCTCGGCTGGAAGCCGCGGCTATCGTTCGAGACGGGGCTGGCGGAGACGGTGCAGTGGTATCTCGCCAACGAGAGCTGGTGGCGGGCCATTCTGAACGGCGAGGGCCGCCCGAACGCGGCCGGAGAGAACCGATGACGCGGCGGAGGCGGGAGCGGGCCCGGGAGCTGGAGGGCTACGGGATTGCGAACGAACGGGAGGGCGGGCATTGAAGCTGTATCAACTGGTGAAAAATGCCGGAGGACCGCCGCAGCAGGAAGGCAAGCTTCGCGTGCTGGTGACGGGAGCAAACGGACAATTGGGACGGGTCGTGACGGAGCGGCTCGCGGCGGCGGGCCGCACGGCGATAGGGCTGTCGCGCCAAGAGCTCGATATAACGGACGCGGCCGCGGTTCGGCGCGCGTTCGAGCGCTTCCGCCCGCATGCGGTCATCCATGCCGCCGCTTATACGGCGGTGGATCGCGCCGAGAGCGAGCCGGACGAAGCTTACCGGACGAACGCTTACGGGACGCGCCATGTGGCTCTGGCGGCGGCGGCCGTCAGGGCGAAGCTGGTATACGTCAGCACCGACTACGTGTTCGACGGCCGCAGCCGGGAGCCGTACGACGAATTCGCGCCGACGGCTCCGCTGAACGTATACGGACGGTCGAAGCTGGCGGGCGAGATGTTCGTGAGGGAGCTGCATCGCCAAGCGTTTATCGTGCGCACCTCCTGGGTGTACGGCCGGCACGGCGGCAACTTCGTGAAGACGATGCTGCGGTTGGGGCGGGAGAGAACGGCTGTCGACGTGGTCGACGATCAGACCGGCTCTCCGACGCTGGCCGACGATCTTGCGGCATGCCTGCTGCGGCTCGTCGACACAGACCGGTACGGCCTGTACCATGTGTCGGGAGCGGGGAGCTGCACCTGGAGGGAATTCGCGCAGGCGGTGTTCGATCTCGGCTTCGGAGCGGGCAAGGCGGAGGCGCGGCCGGTGACGACGGCGCAGTTTCCCCGGCCTGCCCGCCGGCCGGCTTACTCCGTGTTGGACCACCGGGCGCTGAGGCTGAACGGCTTCCCGCCGATGCGGGATTGGCGGGAGGCGCTGGCCGAATTTATCGCGAAGCACGGGCGGGAACTGTTGGACGGGGAGCCGTAACGGCTGATCGGAACCTTGGTTCGAAACCAAGGTTTTTTTATGGCTTGGGCAAGGCTCCGGCAGGTTTGCGCCGGGCCCGGCCGACCGTGTGCCGGGCAACCAAAAAGGCCCCGCCGAGCGGGGCCTGGATTTCGCCTACATCAAATGCTGATAACGCGAGTAGTCGATGCCTTTTTCCTGAAGAAAAGCTTTGAGAAATTTATGATCCCGCTTCGGCGTCGCCAGGATGTAGCCTTCGATGCAGTGTTCGCGCGTCACTTGGCTGGCTTTGGCTTCGAGGGCGACCTGCGCGATGCGGGCGGCGATGGATTGCTTGGCGACGTCGCGGAACGGCTTCGGCACGGGCTGCACGAGCGCTTCGAGGAATTCCTTCGATTCGTCGGTCCACATGCCCCGGGATTTTTCGATATATTCGTTCTGAATGTCGATTTTGGACCGGCCGTCCGCCATAGGCAGCAGCTTCAGAAACTTCCGGAACATGAAGTAGCCGCCGATCGACATCAGGCCCAGCAGCACAAACGGCCATACGACAAAAAACCAATTCCAGAATACCGGAACGTCTGGTTGCATCGCTTATCCCTCCCAGAAGAAAATGCCGTTTGCCCGGTGTGAAACGGATTGGCGCAATCTCTAAAATTATACCTCTTCCTAGATTTATTGACAAATGAGGTGTACAATAGATCACAGAGTTTTGGCCCAGAAAGGGGAGAGATGGTCGTGTTGAAAATCGGCTCGCATGTCTCGTTTTCGGACAAGGGGCTGCTGAATGCCGCGGAAGAAGCGGTATCCTACGGCTCCAGTTCGTTTATGATTTACACTGGCGCTCCGCAAAATACGCGCCGCAAACCGATCGAGGATCAATTCGTCGAGGAAGGCAAGAAAGTGATGGCGGAGGGCGGCATCAGCGAAATTGTCGTCCACGCTCCGTACATTATCAACCTCGGTTCCTATAAAGACGATACTTTCGAATTGGCTGTACGCTTCCTGCAGGAAGAAATGCGCCGCACGGCGTATCTCGGCGTCCGCAATATCGTGCTGCATCCGGGTGCGTATACGGACAAGGACGCGGAGTACGGCATCGCGCGCATCGCCGAAGGGCTCAACGAAGTGCTGAAGGGAACGTCGGACCTCGACGTGCACATCGCGCTGGAGACGATGGCCGGCAAGGGCACCGAGATCGGCCGCACGTTCGAGGAGCTGGCGCGGATCATGGACAAGGTCGACAGCAACGACCGGCTGACCGTCTGCCTGGACACCTGCCACGTGCACGACGCCGGATACGACATCGTTAACGATCTGGATGGGGTCATCGGCGAATTCGACCGGATCATCGGTCTGGACAAGCTGGCGGTCATCCATCTCAACGACAGCAAAAACCCGCGCGGAGCGGCCAAAGACCGCCACGCGCCGGTCGGCTCCGGCTGGATCGGCTACGAGGCGATGAAGCGCATCGTCGACCATGAGTCGCTGCGCCATCTGCCGTTTATTCTGGAGACGCCGTGGATCGGCAAGGACAAAAACAACCAGCGCCCGATGTATGAAGCGGAAATCGCGCTGCTTCGCGGCGATGTCGCCGAACGTTTCGGCGGCGAATTCCTGGATCACGTCGAGCGGCTGCACCATTTCTTCGGCAAGCAGGAGATCGAGCCGCGGCAGTACGTGCTGAACGTCTGGGAGACGCTGAAAAACGACGCCAAGGCGAAAAAAGCCGACGGGCGCGAACCGATGGAGCGCCTGTACGATCTCGTCGAAGAGCACCGGCTGTTCCCGGAGCTGTCCGAGGAAGCGATCAACCACCGGCTGACCGCTTTCTTCGCCGGCAAAAAGCTGCTGCAAACCGCATAAGGATCGGCGGGCGGCGCCGCGACCGCCGCCGCCCCGTCTGACGCTATCGTTTACGCGACATAGAGGAGAGGGAAATCAATGCTGCACTACCGAAGCAGCGGGAAGTCCAACGATCAGGAAAACCGTGCCCGCATGCTGATCTCATGCCCGGACCGTCCGGGAATCGTCGCTTCGGTCTCGCGTTTTCTGGCGGAGCACGGAGCGAACATCGTGCACTCCGACCAGTACACGCTCAGCCCGAAGGGCGGCATGTTTTTTATCCGGATCGAATTCGATCTGGAGCATATGGAAGAACGTCTCGTCTGGCTCGAGCGGGACTTCGAGCCCGTCGCCAAGCAGTTCGAGATGGATTGGCGCATTCATCTGGCCAGCAAGCGCAAGCGTCTGGCGATCTTCGTATCCAAAGAAGACCATTGCCTCGTCGAATTGCTGTGGCAATGGCGCGCGGGCGATCTGGACGCCGATATCGTGATGGTCATCAGCAATCATCCGGATATGAAAACGTTCGTCGAGTCGTTCGGCATCCCGTATCACCATATTCCGGTGACGGCGGATTCGAAGAGCGAAGCCGAAGCTCGCCAAATCGAACTGATCGAAGAGGCGGGGGTGGATACGATCGTCCTGGCCCGCTACATGCAGATCGTCTCGCCGACGTTCGTTCAGCGGTATCCGAATCGCATCATCAACATTCACCATTCGTTTCTGCCGGCGTTTGTCGGCGGCAATCCGTACCGGCAGGCGCACGAGCGCGGCGTGAAGCTGATCGGGGCAACCGCCCACTACGTCACCGAAGAGCTGGACGCGGGACCGATCATCGAACAGGACGTCGAACGGGTCAGCCACCGGGACAGCGTCGACAACCTGAAGCGCATCGGCCGCAATATCGAACGCGTCGTTCTGGCACGCGCGGTATCGTGGCATATCGAAGACCGCATTCTCGTCTACGACAACAAAACGGTTGTGTTCAACTGAACTCGGCCGCCGGGACATGTTGGTCGCCGGTCCGCCCCGGGAGCGTATTGCGAAGTCTCCGCCGGGACGGATTTTTTTTTGCAATCGCGCGCGATTCGGGGGGGGGGTTCTGGCCGCGGGAGTTCTCCGTTCGATGCGGTCCGAATTGTTGTCCGGAAGGCGGCAGCCCGTACCGTATAGTTGGACGGGCTTCCGTTTGATTACGGATCGTTTCGTTTTTGTTCACGTTAACAGTTGTACGTACGTTTTTTCAAAGTGGTTTCATTTTGCGGTGGCAAAGCGGTGAAGCAAATGATACAATAAGGGGCAATGAGCCATTATTAGTCCGCAGGGGGTAAAAGTTTCATGACGTTGACCAGTCAATCGATCGATCAACTGGCGGTCGCGACAGTTCGCACGCTGTCTATCGACGCCGTGCAAAAAGCGAATTCCGGCCATCCCGGCATGCCGATGGGCGCCGCTCCGATGGGATATACGCTCTACGCCAAAGTAATGAAGCATAATCCGGCGAATCCGGAGTGGATCGACCGCGACCGCTTCGTATTGTCCGCCGGTCACGGCTCGATGCTGCTGTACAGCCTGCTGCATCTGAGCGGGTACGATCTGTCGCTGGACGAGCTGAAAAACTTCCGCCAATGGGGCAGCTTGACCCCGGGGCATCCCGAATACGGACATACGCCGGGCGTCGACGCGACGACCGGGCCGCTCGGCCAAGGGTTCGCGATGGCTGTCGGCATGGCGATGGCCGAAGCCCACATGGCGGCCACCTACAACCGCGACGGCTTCAAGCTGATCGACCACCACACCTTCGTCATCTGCGGCGACGGCGACCTCATGGAGGGCATCTCCTCCGAAGCCGCTTCGCTGGCGGGCCACTTGAAGCTGGGCAAGCTGATCGTGCTGTACGATTCCAACGACATCTCGCTCGACGGCGAATTGAGCCTGTCGTTCTCCGAGAAAGTGAAATCGCGTTTTGAAGGCTACGGCTGGCAATATCTGCGCGTCGACGACGGCAACGATATTCCGGCGATCGAAGCCGCCATCGCCGAGGCGAAGAAGGACGGGCAGCGTCCGACTCTGATCGAAGTGAAGACGATCATCGGCTACGGCAGTCCGAACAAAGCGGGCAAAGGCGGCCATGCGGGTCCGCACGGCTCTCCGCTGGGCGTCGAAGAAGTCGCGCTGACGAAACGGGCTTATTCGTGGGCGGAGGATCTCCATTTCCACGTGCCGGAAGAAGTGAAGGCGCATTTCGCAAAAGTCAAAGCCGCCGGCGAGAAGGCGAACGCCGAGTGGAACGAGCTGTTCGCGAAGTACGAGCAGGCATATCCGGAGCTGGCGAAGCAGTTCAAGCAAGCGGTCGCCGGAGAGCTGCCCGAAGGCTGGGATGCCGATCTGCCGGTATACTCGCCTGCGGACAAAGGCATCGGCACGCGCAACGCGTCCGGCAACGCGATCAACGCGTTCGCTTCCAAGATTCCGTTCTTCATCGGCGGCTCCGCGGACCTCGAGTCGTCGACGATGACGCATATGAAGGGCATCGCCCGCTTCAGCCCGGAAGATTACAGCGGCCGCAACGTATACTTCGGCGTCCGCGAATTCGCGATGGCCGCGGCGCTGAACGGCATGGCTCTGCATAAGGGCGTGAAAGTGTACGGCGGTACATTCTTCGTCTTCTCCGATTACCTGCGTCCGGCTGTCCGCCTGTCGGCGCTTCAGAACCTGCCGGTCACGTACGTGCTGACGCACGACAGCATCGGCGTCGGCGAGGACGGTCCGACCCACGAGCCGATCGAGCAACTGGCGGCGCTCCGCGTCATTCCGAATGTGACGGTCATTCGTCCGGCCGACGCGAACGAGACGACGCAAGCTTGGCGTTATGCGCTGGAGAATAAGGAAGGACCGGTCGCGCTCGTTCTGACGCGCCAAGCGGTTCCGAATCTGGAATCCACGGCGGAGCTGGCCCGCGAGGGCGTCGCGCGCGGCGCTTACGTCGTGTCCGACGCGCCTAACCCGCAAGTGCAACTGCTGGCGACGGGCTCCGAGGTTTCGCTGGCGATCGAAGCCCAGAAGAAGCTGGCCGAGGAAGGCATCGCGGCCCGCGTTATCAGCATGCCGAGCTGGGAGCTGTTCGAGAAGCAGGACAAAGCCTACCGCGACAGCGTCATTCTGCCTCACGTCAAAGCGCGTCTCGCCATCGAGATGGCGCATCCGATGGGCTGGCACAAATATGTCGGCGACCACGGCGACGTGCTGGCGATCGACAAATTCGGCGCCTCCGCTCCGGCGTCCGTCATTATCAAAGAATACGGATTTACGGTCGAAAACGTGGTGGCGAAAGCCAAAGCGCTGCTGTGAGCTAAGAGAGACGTACGGATCGGCCGGCGAAAGCCGGCTTGCCCGGCGGCTCCGTCCCTCAGGGGGCGGAGCCGCTTTGCGATTCCCGCGCCGATACGCGCGGGAATCGCAAAGGATACATACCTGGAGGAGGATCAGCAATCATGTCCAAGCAATTCGATAACGTATCGGTTGTGGCCAAGGCGAACGTCTACTTTGACGGGGCCGTGACCAGCCGCACGGTTCTGTTTGCCGACGGCAGCAAAAAAACGCTCGGCATCATGATGCCCGGCGAATATGAATTCGGCACCGATTCCAAAGAAATCATGGAGATTCAATCCGGCGAGCTGCGCGTGCTGCTGCCGGGCGAGACGGAGTGGAAGGAAATCGTCGGCGAAGGCGAATTCACCGTGCCGGCCAATTCCAAGTTCAAGCTCGAAGTGCGCAAGGTTACGGACTACATCTGCTCTTATCTGCCGTAAGCGAATACTTCGACGTCAGCGGTATGCTACGGCGGCCGGGGCGACACGCAGGCGGCGGCACGACGTTTCTTTGCGACTGGACGCTGAGGGGATGGCGGACGTATCCGATAGAAAATATCGTTAACGAGGCCGTGCCGCGGCTTCCATATGCATATAGCGATATAAAATATCGCTGTCGCCGAAAAATGTGCGAAAAGAGCCGGAAAATCGGGCCCTTTCCGATATTTTATATCGTTAAACCCGTCGGAGGGCGGCGAATGTTCGGCGATAGCGATAAAAAATATTGCTACGCTGCGCCCCGGCCGGCCAAGTGGAAACCAAGCCAAGCGGCAAATCGCCAACAACAGAGCACGGGAGTGTATTTGAACAAATGAATGGCCGGCGGATGCGGCGTTTTCGGCTGCGACGAGCCGCCAAAGACGAGCTTGGAGCACTGGCTGCAGATACTTCGGCGTCTGCGTGTATGTCGGGACGGCTCTCGTTCGCAGGTCACTTGCGCGAGAAAGCGGAAATAGAACGGAAGCAAAAAATGGCGGTGCAAGGGCGAATCCCTTGCACCGCCATTTCTTTACACGTCGTTCGAACATTACTTTTTGGCTGGCGCGGCTGGCTTATTGGCCGAATCCGGCGGTCAGCAGCAGCCGCTCGACCAGCACGGCGGCTTCCGCGCGGGTGATCGGCGCGTTCGGAGCCAAGGTGTCGGCCGACTGGCCTTGGAGCAAGCCGGAGCGCACTGCGGCCGCCAGCTCGTCGCGCGCCCACGGGACATCGTTTGCGTCCCGGTAAGGCTTCAGCGTCTCGGCGGCATCCGCTCCGGCCGGCGCGTCAAGCGGAACGCCTGCGAAGCGCAGCGCACGTACGCTCATGGCCGCCGCTTCCGCGCGGGTGACCTGACGGTCGGGCTGGAACGATCCGTCCTCGTAGCCGTCAATGAGGCCCGCTCCGGCGGCGGAAGCGATCTCCCCGGCATGCCACTCGCCGGCACGCACATCCGTGAAGCTTGCGGATGCTGCGCCCGCCGAGAGGCCGAGGGAGCGGTTCAGCAGGGCGGCCAATTCGGCACGGCTGATGCCGCGCTCCGGCTCGAACTTGCCGGGAGCGGCGCCGTTTACGATCAGACGCGCGGACATGCGGGCGATGGCGTCTTCCGCCCAATGCGAGGCGGTATCCCCGAACGAGCCGGGCTTCGAGCTCAGGACGACATAGGCGCTGTTGCCCGTACGGAAGAACGTCGCCGTTCCGCCCGAGACGACGCCGGGAACGTAACGCAGGCTGTCGCTCTCCGCGTCGTACGTGGCAACGATGGCGATACGGCCGTCTGCGGCGCTGAAGCCATCGGGCAATCTTATCGTGCGTTCGACATAAACGCCGCCGAAATCTTTCACCTCGAACGTGCGCCCATCGCCGGTCTCGACGGTCAGACGGAACTCGTGCACTTCGGAGAGCAGCCCGGCTCCCTTCTCGTCGGCGAGCTCGCGGATGCGGCCGCGCGGGATTTCCGCGGAAGCCGTGTCGATGGTAACGCGCAAGTTCAGCGATTGGGCCGTGACGCCGAGCTGCGCCGCCCAGTCGGTGACCGGCAGCCGCGACGGTTCAAGCACATAGGAGCCCGTATCCGTCTCGACCGTCAGGACGGCGGCGTCCCCGGCCTGCTCGAGAGCGGATAGCGGCAGCCTTGCGGACGACTTCGTTTTGACCGTGACATGTTGAAACTTATCCAGCGCTTCGAGCAGAAGCTTCGCGTCAACCGGCGCGTCCGGCTTCGACGGGTCGATTTCGAACGCATCCGTCACCGGAGGCGTTACCGGTGGCGTCACCGGGTCGACCGGCGGTGTCTCCGGGTCCACGGGCGGCGTCTCCGGATCGACCGGAGGCGTCTCGGCGGAAGGCTCGCGCTCGATCCAACCGGAATCGCTGTAAGGCTGACCGTCGACATTCGCAACGATGCGCACGCGCTCGGCCGGCGAATCGAGCTTGAAGCTGAACGCATACCCGTACAGATTGTCGGCGTACGTGCTATAGGTGACGGTCGATACGGCGGACGCCGCGATCGGATCGGCACTCGCTTCACCGTAGACGGACAGCGTCACGGAATGGCCGGTTTGCTCCGCCGGAAACTGAATGATGCCGGAGAGCGTACCGTCGTACGCAAACTTGGTTTCCGCGAACCAGTTCCCGATGACGTTAACCTCGACCGGCGGCGTCGTGACGGTACGCCCGTCAAGCGTAATCGTCGCGGTGATGCTGGCGGTTCCCGGAGCGATCCCGCGAACGGCGCCGTTTTCGACGACGGCTACGGATTCGTCGCTGGACGCGTAGGCGATCGTTGCGCCGCCCAGCGAAGCCTTCAGGCCGTTCGCCAGCTCAATCTCCGGCAGCAGCAGGGACGTACCGCCGACCGGAATGGAAGGCGTCTCCAAGCGGAGCTGGGACGAACGGATTTTGACCGGCAGCTTCAGCAGCTTCCCGCCGTTTGCGTAATAAATGCTGCCGTCGGGTCCCAGCGTCATCAGGTTGACCGTACCGGGAATGATTGGTTTCGTGCGCAAATCCGTCGGATCGACCGCGTACAACTGACGGCCGATGGTCGTATACATCAATCCGTCCGCGCCCCAACGAATGTAGTAAGGGCGGTATTTGCTGGTGCTGAACGCCGATTGCGTGACGACCTTGCTTTTGACGATCGACATGTCGGCCGGGTTCATCGCGAACAGGATCGCATCGTATTTGTCGATCGCGCCCGATCCGTCCGCCTTGTATATCGTCGTGTCGGCGATGCCCCACAGCAGGCCGTCGGGACCGATCGACAGCTCGCCGATCATGTTGACGGGGCCTTTGGCGCCGGGAAGCGCTGGCACGAACGGTTGAATCTTCAACTGCTTGGTTGCGACGTCGAAGGCGAACATCATCGCTTCGGGTTCGGTCGGATCGATGCCGAGACCGCCGACGCGCGAGGTGCCGCCGTAGACGACGCCGTCCTTGTAGGCAAGCCCCATGATCGATTGGTTCGGCACGAGGTTGCGGTACATCTCGTAGGTGACGCCGGAGACTTCGCCGTCCGGGCCGCGCGTCTCTTCCAGAACGGTCAGCGCGCCGCCAAGCTTGCCGTAGGTCGGGAACGTGCCGATAAACAGCTTGCCGTCACCGCTTGTCATGGCGAACGGACGGTCCTGATCGTCCTCCAGGTCTGCGGCCAAGCCGAGATTGGACCACTCCAGTTCCTTGTAGTCGATCGGTTTGGACATGTCCAGACGGTACATGCGCGCGCCGCTGTAAGTGCCGTAATAGACGATATCGTTCAAAAAGCCGATGCCCTCCGGCTGATGAAACGCATGATTGCTGTAAATGAATTCGCCCTTCGACACATCGTAAATGCTCATGCCCCGCTGATATCCGCCGATGTGCAGGTAGTTGCCTTTCGCTTCGAGCGATTGAACCTGCGTAGGGGCGGGCGGCACGTCGGCCAGATGCTCCTCGTATTCGCCCGTCAGCGGATCGTACAGGAACGATTCGCCGAAGGCAGCCATGCCGGCCAGCACCGTTCTGCCTGCGAACGGTCCTGATGTCGGCGTGATCCAGGCATGCGCCTTGATCGCGGTATCGTCCGGAAGCTCCGGAACGCCTTCGACCTTGGCGGTGATATCCGTTTGCAGATCGTAAGTGTAAAGCTCGCCTTTCAGCTTATAGTAGATCAGGTTAGGGTTATGGGGAGAGGGCGGCGAGAGTTTCGATTGGAATTCGAATTCCCTGATGTATTCGCCCGTCGTCTCGTTCAGCACGTGAACCTTCGTCCCGGCGTGCACGAACAGCTTGCCGCCCGCGATAACAATCTCGGACAAGGTGCCGCTCTCGCCGGACACTTCCGGAATGTTCAGCTCGACGATTTCGCCCGTATTGCGGTCATAGCGCATCAGGTGGGCTTTCGTCCCGATCCCGCCATAGACGTATTGGTCGGTCACGCCCAGGCCGCGCACATACTGCTCGCCATCCTTCCAGACGCCGAGATCCTTGAATTCGCCGGATGCGATGTCGTACTCGAACACGCGACCGAACCGGCCGGCATTATTGTAGGTCGAGCCGTACAGCTTGCCGTCGGCGCTCGCCTTCAGATCGAACACGTGAACGTTCGAGGGGTTCGCGCCGAGATCCTTCAGCTCGCGCCGCAACACGTCAAATTTATACAGGTGGCCGTTCGTCGTCGTCGCAAAATACACATTCCCGTCCGGCGCGGTCGTCAGCGCCCAGATCGTGTCGCCGAAAGGCAAGTTCTGCGTGAACAGCAGCTCGCCGGTCACGGCGTCCACCGCATGGAACGCGGCGGGCGTGCCGGACGTCGTCAGATACTGTTCGGGGCGGCCGTCCGGGCCGACGCCGTAGGCGGCCGATTGCGACAGCACATACCGGACCGCGTCGCCGATGACGACGGGAGCCGCCTCGTAAGGAAGTTCAAGGGGAGCGATGACCGTTACTTTTTTATGATGAAACTCCACTTGGTCGATATAGGCGACGGTGCCGGATGTCGTCGGTCCCATGTTGAACAAAATTTTGGCCGTTACCGCGTTGCTCGGCGCGGTATGCTCGAATTGGAGCTGGTTCCATGTATTCAGCGTGTTGGAAAGCACGTTCTTGGTGCCCACCTCTTTGCCGGCGGCGTCGTAAAACTTGATGTAGTTTTGCACGCTTTTCGACGTGACGTAGATTTGCGCGGTGAGGCGATAGGTTTCCCCTCCCGTTACCGGGATCGGTGCGGAGTAGACATAAAGCCCCTTTTTCGGGCTATGGTCGGTCATCAGCAGGCTGTTCGAACCCTCGAAGGCCCGGTCCTGCGAGACAACCGCCCGGGTGACCCAGCCGTCGTCTCCCGCTGGAGGAATCGGAACTTGTACCTCCCACCCGACCGCTTGGCTTGCGGACTCCTCAAACCCCGCGTTCGGGATTGCAATCGGCTCATACTCGACGATATCGTCGGCATGAGCGGCGGGGGCGGGCGTCAGAGCCGGGACGGCCAAGACAGCCGCCAGCACCCCTGTTAACGCTTTCTTCCAATTCATCGCTCAACTCTCCCTTTATGAATTGTAGGCTATATGTAGGCGATATAATCATAAGGTTAACGAATGGGCGGGAGAAGGTCAACGTAATTTTTCACGTTGCATTTGTCCTGAGTTTCGATTTTATCGCCTAGATACGTTCTTGAGATTTTACCAGATTGTGATATAATCCTTAGCATCCAAATCATTACAGAAAAGGTGGAACATAAGAGTGCCCCGTTCCAGCCAAAACGAATTCACCGCGCGGATTCGGCGGCTTGTCGAGTCCGTGCGCGGCGACATCCGCAGCGGCGCGCTGCTGCCCGGAGATTATCTGCCTTCCGAGCTGGAGCTCGGCCGAGTGTACGGGTTGAGCAAGGAATCCGTCCGCAAGGCGCTTGATACGCTGGTCAAGGAAGGACTGATCGTGAAAATTCGCCGGGTCGGAACCCGTGTGGCGGACCCGAACGAAGCTTTGCGAAATTCTTCGCGGGAGGAGGCCGATTCGCCCCCGGAGAGAGAGGTTCTAGCCTCCCCCGGCCGCAGGCCGGAACGATTCCTTTCGCCGGCGCGCGGTGAACCGGTTGTGATTCGGCTGGCCCACCAGTCGACCTTACTGGAAGAAGCGAGGTTGACGGAGGCGGTCGAAGCGTTTGAACGGTCTCATCCGAATATAAAGGTGGCGTTGATGCCGACGCCGTTCCCCCTTGCTTATGCCGAGCACGGCCTGGCGGACGTCGTCACGCTGTCGGCATGGGACGCATGGAAGCTGCGCGAGCGGCAGGACGCCAGGATGCCGCTGGCGCCTGCGCCGGATACGGATACGGCCCATCCGCTTCTGGACCGCCCGTTTCTCGCGCGGGACGGCAGGCGGATCGCCGCTCCGCTCGTGTACTCTCCCGTCGTCCTCGGGTATAACAAGCGCCATTTTGCGGAAGCCGGACTGGAGGAGCCGAACGGCGGGTGGACTTGGTACACGCTGCTGAAGGCTTCGCGATCTTTGTCCCGCCGCGGCGGCATCGGCTTTGCGGCGCATATCCAGTCCATCAACCGTTGGACGGTGTTTTTGCTGCAGAGCGGCTTTCGCTTCGCCGCGGGCAAGGCGCGGAACCCGTCCGACGATCCGGCCCTCTGGGAGAGCCTGCGCCTGGCCCGCGATCTGATCTACGGACAAAGCGCGGCGGTTCCGGTGTGGACGGAGCACGACGGCGACGTCGAGCGCTGGTTCCGCGAGGGACGCGTGTCGATGATGATGACGACATATTTTGCCATGAATCGGTTGCTCGGCTCGGATCTCGATTACGGGGCGGCCCCTCTGCCGTCCTTGCGGAATGCCGATACGCTGCTGCTCGTGACGGGACTCGGCATCCGCGCCGGCGTCGAACGCCTGGATGCGGCCGAAGCGCTCGTCCGGCATCTGTGCGGCGTCGAGACGCAGACGATGATTCGCAGACAGACGTTATCGCTGCCGGCGCATCCGCTGGCTCTGGCCGAGAAGCGGGAGTTGGCGGGAAACCGGCCCGCGGAGGCAACGCCCGATCTGGCGACGGACTGGCAGCGGTTCAAGCTGTACGCGGACTTGGAGGCGAGCCTCGATACGCTCGAAGCGGTTCGCGAGGAGCTGAAGGCGTATTGGTCGCGTCTGGAGGACGAAGCGGAGGCCGGCGAACGCCTGGAGGCGCTGCTGGCCGGGAGATGAAAGGGCGGCTTGTGCCGCCCTATCCACTTTTTGGCGGCGTTTCGATAGCTTTGCAAGGGTTGCTTTTTCCCCGCGGACAAGGTAAGATCGTTAAGCGTTGCGGAATGCGAACGGCCGGACGGGCATGCCTGCGATTCAGGGGGCCCGCCGTTATGCTTTGTGCTTGTTGGCGGGCAGGCCGCGAGCCGGATTGGCGGCGGAAAGTCCCGATTTCCAAATGTGCGAGATACGGCCCAAGTCCTTGTTTGAGGACGGTTCGGCCGTTTTTTGTGAGCATTCGGACATGGTTGCGGGGAGTAGCCTCTCACTATATCTTGTATTAGACGGGGTTGCGGCTTTCTGATAGGTCCAGCAGCCCATTTTTCTGCCGAAAATCATGTCGAAATACGGCAAAGCCCTGTGATGGCAAGGCTTTTTCCGTTTTTTCCAGCGCCTCTGCCGCAAGAGAAACATCCTTGACAACACACAAGATATTGAGGTAAATTTACATACATCAACTAGATATTGTGCCGATCGGCAATCGACGCAACAACTCGAAAGTTGCCGAACCGGTCGGCCCCGGTTCAACGCGCCGGTTGCGCGGAAGCGTACGAACGGCCGGCGGCGGAACATGCGGATATCAGAATGATAGAAAGAAAGGGCTCATCCGTGCGTATTGCGGCAAGTTTCCAAAATTCGCCGCAGGAGACGCTTCTATCCTTCACTGGGATGGGAAGCCAGCTCCCTTCGTCTGGCCGGGCGTGCTCTTTTATTTTGGAGAGGAGCCTCTGAGATGCTGATCGCTTATGCTTCGCGAACGGGCAATGTGCGCCGGTTCATCGAAAAGTTGGGAATGCGGAGTCTGCAGGTGGACGAGAATACGACGGTTCAGGAGCCGTTCGTGCTGGTTACATATACAACGGGCTTCGGTCAAGTGCCGGAACAGGTGAAGTCGTTCCTGGATCGCAACTCCAAGTATCTCAAGGCCGTCTCGGCCAGCGGCAACCGCAACTGGGGACAAGTGTTCGCGGCAAGCGCCGACTCGATCTCCAGGGCGTATGGGGTTCCGGTTCTGCATAAATTCGAATTGTCCGGCACGCAGCGCGACGTGGCCAAGTTTGTCGAAGGGGTGAATTTGCTTGCGTCACATTGAACTGAATAACATGATCATGCAGAGGGATGCGGACGGCTTTTTCCAACTGGACAAGGACCGGGAAGCCGTCGAAGTATATATGGAGGAAGTCCGGAGCAAGACGCTGACGTTCTCCAGCTTCCTTGAACAAGTCGACTATATGATCGAAAACGATTATTACGAGAATGTCTACGAGAAGTATACACGGGAGCAAGTCGCCGAGGTGTTCGAGCTGGCGCACAGCATCCCGTTTTCTTTCGCCTCTTATATGGCGGCGTCGAAATTTTACACCGACTACGCGATGCGTACGAACGACCGCACCCGGTTTCTGGAGCGTTATCAGGACCGCGTCGCGATCGTCGCGCTGCATCTCGGCGCGGGCAATATCGATCTCGCCAAGCGGCTTGCGGTATCCATGATGGAGCAGCGGCTGCAGCCGGCGACCCCGACGTTCCTCAACGCGGGCAAGAGCCGCCGCGGCGAGATGGTGTCCTGCTTCCTGCTGGAGATGGACGACTCGCTGAACTCGATCAACTACGTGCTCGGCACCTGCATGCAGTTGTCCAAAATCGGCGGCGGCGTGGCGGTCAACCTGTCCAAGCTGCGCGGACGCGGCGAGCCGATCAAGGGCGTCGAAGGCGCCGCCAAAGGCATCATGCCGGTCATGAAGCTGCTGGAGGACGCGTTCTCCTACGCCGACCAGATGGGCCAGCGCAAAGGCTCCGGCGCCGCGTACTACAATATTTTCGGCTGGGACGTCGAGGAGTTCCTCGATTGCAAAAAGATCAACGCTGACGAAAAAACGCGCATCAAAACGCTGTCCATCGGCCTGATCGTCCCGAATGTGTTCTACCGTCTGGCGGAGGAGAACAAGCCGCACGTCGTCTTCGGCCCGTACTCCGTCTACCGCGAATACGGCAAGCATCTGGACGATCTCGACATCGACGAGATGTACGACGAGCTGCTCGCCAACCCGAACATCCGCAAGAAAACGGTCATGAGCGCGCGCGACATGCTGGTGAAGATCGCCATGATCCAGCTCGAATCGGGTTACCCGTACATCATGAACAAGACGAATGCCAACAAGGCGCACGCCCTGCGCGCCATCGGCTCGGTGAAAATGTCCAACCTGTGCACGGAGATCTTCCAGCTGCAGGAGACGTCCGAGATCGGCGACTACGGCGAGCCGGACATTATCCGCCGCGATATCAGCTGCAATCTGGCGTCGCTCAACATCGCCAACGTCATGGAGAAAAAGGCGATCCGCAGTTCGGTGCACGACGGCATGGAAGGGCTGACCGCGGTCAGCGACGGCACGTCGATCAGCAACGCGCCGGGCGTGCGCAAGGCGAATGCGGAGCTGCATTCCGTCGGTCTCGGCGCGATGAACCTCAACGGTTATCTGGCCAAGAACGGCATCCTGTACGAGAGCGAGGAAGCGAAAGATTTCGTCCGGGCGTTCTTCATGGCGATGAACTTCCACTCCATCGAAAAAAGCATGGAGATCGCCCGCGACCGCGGCGTGACGTTCAAAGGCTTCGAGCTTTCCGATTACGCGAACGGCTCTTATTTCGATAAATACTTGGAGAACGACTATCGCCCGCGCACGGAAAAAGTCCGCAAGCTGTTCGAGGGCATCGAGCTTCCCGGCCCGGCGGAATGGGCCGCGCTGAAGGAGCAGGTACAGAAGCACGGACTGTATCACGCGTACCGGCTGGCGATCGCTCCGACGCAGAGCATTTCGTATATTCAAAACGCGACGTCGAGCGTCATGCCGATCGTGGAAAAAATCGAGACCCGCACCTACGCGAACTCGACGACGTATTACCCGATGCCGTTCTTGTCGAAGGAAAATTTCTTCTACTACAAGTCGGCGTACCAGATCGACCAGTTCAAGGTGATCGACCTGATCGCCGAGATCCAGGAGCATGTCGACCAGGGCATCTCGACGGTGCTGCACGTCAACAGCGACATCACGACGCGCCAGTTGGCTCGCTACTACCTGTATGCGGCCCGCAAAGGACTGAAGTCGCTGTACTATACCCGCACGAACCGGCTGTCTGTCGAGGAGTGCATCAGTTGCGCTGTGTAATAAGGTTCCGCGCCCCGGGTGTGGCGGCGCGTTACATACAGAAGGAGAGAGTAAGCGGATGGCGATACGAGCGGTGAACTGGAACCGGCCGGACGACGACTTCACGACGTCGTTCTGGAACCAGAACCTGATGCAGTTTTGGACGGATGAGGAAATTCCGTTGTCCGACGACAAGATGTCGTGGATCACGCTGTCTCCCGCGGAACGCGAGACGTATATGAACGTGCTTGGCGGCTTGACGCTGCTCGATACCGTGCAAGGCGGCGTCGGCATGCCGAAGATTCTGGAGCATGTCGAAGGCTTGCAGCGCAAAGCGGTGCTGGGCTTTATGGGCATGATGGAGCAGATCCACGCCAAGTCGTACAGCAGCATCTTCACGACGCTGGCGACGACCGAGCAGATCGACCGCGTATTCCGCTGGGTGGAGGAAAATCCGTATCTGCAGCGCAAGGCGGAGTGGATCTCGGCCTGCTATACGTCGATCGACTCGCCGCGTTCGTTGTACCGGGCGATGGCCGCATCCGTCCTTCTGGAGAGCTACTTGTTCTACAGCGGGTTCTTCTATCCGCTGTATCTGGCCGGCCAAGGCAAGATGACGGCCAGCGGGGAGATTATCGACCTGATCCTGCGCGACGAGAGCATCCACGGCTTGTACGTGGGCGTGCTGGCGCAAGAAGTGCTGGCGAAGCTGCCGGCCGACGAGCAGGAGGCTGCCGTCGCGGAGGTGTTCGAGCTGCTGGAACGGCTGCATGCGAACGAGGAGGCGTATACGAACGAACTGTACGCGGCGATCGGACTCGTCGACGAAGTGCAGAAGTTCGTGCGCTACAACGCCAACAAGGCGCTTATGAACCTCGGCCTGCCGACCAAATTCCCGGAAGAGGATATCAACCCGATCGTGCTCAACGGACTCAGCACGCGCACGAAGCAGCACGACTTCTTCTCCAAAAAAGGCAACGGCTACATCCGCACGCTGAACGTGGAGCCGCTGCGCGACGAGGACTTCGTGTTCGACGGCGTGTGAGTTGACGATCCGGATGCGCTTCTTACCGTATCCATCGGATCTTGGCTTCGCCAAGCCGGTGCGTGCGAACGCGTACCGGCCCGCCAAACGGCCGATAACGAGCGGGGATCGGGCTTGCAGCAGAGAGGGAACGACCGCAGCCGTTCCCTCCTTCCCCGTTTGTATTTCGCGGGCCAAGCCCCGATCCGCTCACCGCCGGTCTTCGCCGATGACCATGTCCATCTGGTCCTCGTACCAGCGCACAAGCGCGCACAAGTCCTCGTCGCCCCAGCCGGCCTGAACGCCGCGTTCAAACTGGGCGCGCGCCAGGTCGAGCATCGGGGCGGTCACGCCGAGCTCGCCGATCAGCTGCACCGCCAGACGAAGATCCTTCAGCATCAGCTTGCCGGAGAACTGGTTGCTGAAGTCGCGCTCGATAATTTTCAGCCCTTTCAGGTCGGCCTGCTTGCTCGCCGCGCCGCCGCTCTGCACGACTTCGAGGAAGGAGCGGGCGTCGATACCCGCCTTGGCGGCGATCGACATGCCTTCGATCAAGCCGATCGCGTTAATGCCGACGATCGTGTTGTGCGCAAGCTTGGCGTACGAGCCTGCGCCCGATTCGCCCATGTAGACGATGCGCCGTCCCATCGCGAGCAGGACGTCCTCGTTCGCCTCCAGCACGGAGCGGTCGCCGCCCGCCATGAACAGCAGCGTGCCGCTCTCGGCCGCCGGCTTGCTGCCCGTCACGGGCGCGTCGATAAAGGAAGCGCCGCGTTCCCGGCACGCCGCGTGCAGACGCCGGCTCGTGTCCGGGGAGACCGTGCTGGAGTCGAACACGGCCGTACCGGCGCGCAGTCCGGCCAGCACGCCGTCCTCGCCTTCGTATACGTCCAGCACCGTCGCGTCGTCGCTGAGCATCGTGACCACCACGTCGGCTTCGCGCGCCGCGTGCGCCGGCGATTCCGCCTTGCGCGCGCCGAGCGGCACGAGCTCGTCCGCCTTGGACGCCGTGCGGTTCCAGACGAAAACGCCGAATCCTTTTTTCAGCAGGTTGGCCGCCATCGGCAGCCCCATCGTGCCCAGTCCGATAAATCCGATTGTTTTCATGCGATTCGCTCCCATCGATTAGCGTCATGTCCCTTAAGGTTCATTGTATCATAGTCCGCGGCGCGTACCGACAGCCAATTTCGGCGGCCGTTCCCTGCCGAGACGGTCTCCGTATGCGCCGCCGGACTTCTTGCGGGGGCAGACGTCTTCGAACTCTTGCATTCGCCCTCCCGTTTAAGTATGCTAGGACTAATGGTCAACTTAGGGTCCAGTTCTACATATTGTTTGGAGGGGAATCAAGGCCATGAGCGAGAAATTGAAATTCGACTACAGCCGCGCGCTGCCGTTCGTCGGACAGCATGAGATCGACAACCTGGCCGCCGCGGTCAAACTGGCGCACGAGCAACTGCATGAAGGCACCGGCGCGGGATCGGACTATCTCGGATGGATCAACCTGCCGCACGATTACGATAAAGACGAATTCGACCGCATCAAAGCGGCGGCCGCCCGCATCCAGAGCGACTCGGACGTGCTGATCGTCATCGGCATCGGCGGTTCGTATCTGGGCGCGCGCGCCGCGATCGAAATGCTGCAGCATTCGTTCTACAACCTGCTGCCGAAAAGCGTCCGCAAGACGCCGGAGATTTATTTCGTCGGGCAAAACATCAGCTCCACCTATGTCGCGCACCTGCTGCAACTGATCGAAGGCAAAGACATCTCCGTCAACGTTATCTCCAAATCCGGCACGACGACGGAGCCGGCGATCGCGTTCCGAACTTTCCGCGAACTGCTGGAGAAGAAATACGGCAAGGAAGGCGCCCGCAAACGCATCTACGCGACGACGGACGCGTCGAAAGGCGCGCTGAAAAAGCTCGCGAACGAAGAGGGCTACGAGTCGTTCGTCATTCCGGACGACGTGGGCGGACGTTACTCCGTGCTGACGGCCGTTGGCCTGCTGCCGATCGCGGTGGCCGGCATCGACATCGACGCGATGATGAAGGGCGCGGCCGACGCGGCGACGGATCTGGCCAACCCGAACCTCAGCGAGAACCAGGCTTATCAATATGCCGCGGTGCGCAACGCGTTGTACCGCAAAGGCAAAACGATCGAAATTCTCGTCAACTACGAGCCTTCCCTGCATTACGTGTCGGAATGGTGGAAGCAACTGTTCGGCGAAAGCGAAGGCAAAGACTTCAAAGGCATTTATCCGGCTTCCGTCGATTTCTCGACCGACCTGCACTCGATGGGCCAATTCATTCAGGAAGGCAACCGCATCCTGTTCGAGACCGTGCTGCAAGTGGACAAGGTCGCCGAGCATATCACGATCGGCCACGATCCGGCGGATCTGGACGGCCTGAACTTCCTCGCCGGCAAGACGATGGATTTCGTCAACAAGAAGGCGTTCGAAGGCACGATGCTCGCGCACACGGACGGACAAGTGCCGAACCTGATCGTGACGCTTCCGGAAATTTCGCCTTACCATTTCGGATACATGGTTTACTTCTTCGAAAAAGCGTGCGGCGTAAGCGGCTACCTGCTGGGCGTCAATCCGTTCGACCAGCCGGGCGTCGAAGCCTACAAGAAAAACATGTTCGCTCTGCTCGGCAAACCGGGCTACGAGGCGCAAAAAGCGGAGCTTGAGGCTCGTCTGGGCCGATAAGCGTCCGGCACGGCCAAATCGGTCGACACGACAAGAACCGTCCTCAGGATCGGGAAACCGCCGTTGGGGGCGGTTTTTGCATTCGCAAGGATCAGCTTGGACCAAAAACAGCCGCTTGGGCGGAGCATCGGCCGGCCTGTTCCCTTTCGGTGGTATCGCGTGACGGAACGTGTTACGATGAGAGAATGGACGGGCGGGCCGGTACGCCCGCGGCACCAAGGGAGGTTGCGGAAGTGACGGAAGAATACCGCACGGTCAGCCGGGAAGCATCGGACGAAATCGTCATTAAGAAATCGCGGTTTATCGGATTTGCCGGACCGGCGGCGACCGAGGAGGAAGCGGCGGCCTTTATCGAACGCATCAAAAAGGAGCATTGGTCGGCCACGCATAATTGCTCGGCTTACGTCGTGGGCCCCCGAGGCGAATACCAGAGGTCGTCGGACGACGGGGAACCGAGCGGCACGGCGGGACGGCCGATCCTCGAAGTGATCAAGCATCGCGGGCTGACCAACGTGGTTGTGGTCGTCACGCGTTATTTCGGCGGCATTATGCTCGGAGCGGGCGGGCTCGTCCGCGCGTATACGGACGGGGCGGTCATCGCCCTCAACGCGGCGGGGCCGATCCGCAAGGCGCTTCACCGTGAACTGATCGTCGATATCGACTACACGTGGTACGGCAAGCTGGAGAACGAGATCCGCAACCGCGGGGCGCTTGTGGCGGATACGCAGTTTTCGGATCGGGTCACGGTTACGCTGCTTCCGTTTGCGAAGGAAGCCGACTCGATGGCGGCGTGGATCACCGACCTGACGCAGGGACAAGCGTCGATCACGATGGGCGAATCCCGCTATCTGGATCATCCGATCTGATCGGAAGCCCCGCCGCCCGGGCCCTTCCGGCATTCGCGCCTCGAGGCATGTTCGGTCCTTCTCGGACATACACATACGGTATACGCGTTGGGGAGGGATCGGCATGGCCAAATTGGCCGCAAGGGTGATTGGCGCGTTTTTTCTGATGCTGGGAATCGTCGGTCTGTTTACCGAGCACGCCTTCGGCATGCATTTCGATTGGCTGCACACCACGATGCATCTGCTGATCGGCGGCTGGGGACTGTGGGCGTCCGTGCAAGAGTCCGCCTCGCAGTCCTTTAACCGTCTGCTCGGCGTTTTCGTGTTGGCGCTCGGGGCGCTCGGGTTTTTCACGGGCAACTTGTTCGGCCTCATGCATCTGGAGATGGTGGAAAACCTGATTCACCTCGCGGTCGGAGCCGCGGCGACGTATGTCGGATTCGTCCTGACGCCGACGGCGACGGTTCGGAAGACGCGGTCGGGCCGCGTGCTTCAATAACATGCGTCCGGGTTTAGCGGAGAGATGAAGAAATGGCGGTGCAAGGGAGATCACCCCTGCATCGCCATTTTTTGTACGAAATAATCTGATCCCGTCTTGCTTAATTGAAGATCGCGCCGATATCGGTCCCGCTTGGCGTGCCCGCGCCCTTCAGATCGCTGCCGGAGACGAGCTTCAGGAAATTGCCGAGGACAGGCGCTCCGTTCGAGTTGCGCGAGACGGTCGGAGTCAGGCTGACGAAATCGCCGGAGGAAGCGACGAGTCCTTTGGCGTTGACGCTCTGGTTGTTTTTCCACCAGACGTTGGTGCTTTGGATGTCCGTGCCGCTCGTTTTGTCGCTGGAAGCTCCGCTGAACGACAGGTTGTTGCTGAATTGGTGCGTGCCGGAATCGAACGCGAAGTTGCTGCCGTTGCCGCCCTTGCCGTTATCCCAGGCCGTGTTGTTCTTCATCGTGATGGAACCGGTGTTCCGGTTGTAGGTGAACCCGTGTTTTTTGTTCTGGAAGGCGATGTTGTTCTGCACGATATGATTGACCGGGATGTCTTCGCCGCCCAGCTTGAAGCCGTTGCCGTCGCTGTCCGTGGTGGACGTTCCGTCCGACGTGCTTCCGTTGTGATGCGAGATACTGTTGCGGATCGTGACGGGGCTGATCGCGCCGGTATCGGATTTGGTGTACAGATCCCAGCCGTCGTCCACATTGTACGCCGCGATGCAGCCGTCGAACACGTTGCCCGGTCCGACCGTCAGCTTGGCGGCGAACCCGTCGGCGTCTTCGCCGTTGTCGGGGTCGAAGTTGTCGTGGGAGTATACGTTGATGATTTCGTTGTATTTCGGCCATTCGCTCGACGAGACGGAGGAGGAGTACCGGCTGATTTGCAGGCCGGAGTCGCGGTTGTGGTGAACCTCGACATTCTCGATCCGGTTGTAGTCGCCACCGATAAAGATGCCGTTGTCCCCGGCCCCTTTCACTTCAAGGCCTTTGACGAGCCAGTAGTGGCCGTTGATTTGCAGGCCGCGGTTGGCGTCGCCGAACGCTTGGGCGGAGAAATCCAGCACCGGCTTTTCGCTGCCGTATGCGACGATGCTTTTGCGCTGGCCGGATGCGCCGCTGTTATTACGCTCGATCAGCACCGTGCTGGAGAACGAGTAGGTTCCCCCGCGCATATAGATCGTGCCGCCGGGAGCCACGCTGGTAATCGCAGATCTAAGGTCCTTGGGGCTATTGATCGTGCCGGGATTGCCGGGCGATCCGTTCGGAGCCACATAGATCGCTCCGCTTACGGGCGGAGGCGTCGGGGTGGGCGATGCGCTTGGCGTCGGCGTAGGCGTCGGCGAAGCGGTTGGCGTCGGGGATGCGCTTGGGCTCGGAGTTGGACTGGAGCCCGTACCGCCGTCCGAGACGACCACATTGTCGAACTTGGCGGCGGTTTTGTAGGCGACGAGACCGATGCGGCCCGACGAGAGCGAACTGTCCGTCGCGGACAACTCCAGCGAGCCGTTCACGTACATATTGAGATTCGATCCGTTCAGCTCCAGCTTGACCGTGTACCAGACGCCGGCGGTCAGCGGATAGTTTTTGGTCGCGATGGTCGTGGACGATCCGCTCACTTTTTTGCGGATTTCCAGCTTGCCTCCGCTGCTATTGTAGAGTGAAGCCGCGTAGTAATTGTTGCCGTCCGCGTAACGCCCCGCGACATACGTCCGGTTGGAGCCGTTCCAGTTCTCGACCTTCACGCGCGCCTCGACGGAATAGTTCGTCCACGAGGAGTTGCCCGCGGACGCGCGGCCTTCGTCCGAGCTCGACTGGTAATAGACGTACGAGCCGCCGTCCTGTACGACCGACCATGTGCCGTATTGCGTCGTCCAGCCGTTGGCGTCGCCGTCGTCGAAGTTGTCGCTCCACACCGTAGCCGCGCTCGCCGGCATGAACGTAAACAAAGAAACGGCGAGCGTCAGCCCGGCCAATATACCTGTATTGCGTTTCCATCGAAATTTCACGACTTCCTACCTCCTTTTCCTTCGTTCGTTTTCGGCCGGCTTCGTGCGCCGGCGCCGGATCGTCTGGCAGGCCATCCATCCAGAAGACACTATAGCGGTCGTCCGTCACCTCCTTTTCTTCATGCACACGTTCGCAAACAAAAAGCGGTAACCGCTTTTGCAAACCGCCCGGGTCTGCATCCTCATTATGGCGAACGGGCGCGCTTTTCCGCCATAACCCATTTTTAACCAATCGGCCTCCGCTTGTGTTTGCCAAAAAAGTGCTAACGGGCTGGACTCGCCTTCCAGCTTGCTCCACGGCAAAAAACCCCCGAAGCGCTCCCGGAGAGGCGCCAGGGGGGAAAGCCGTGCGCAAAAAAACTTCGGTTAGAAATCGCGTTTTCGTATCGCCCAAATCCCGGCCGCCATCAGGACCAGCGTATATGCGGCGGCGTAGATCAGGAACGAGTCGGACGGAATGCTCGCCAGCGCAAAGGGGCCCAAATGGTTGTTCAGGTTCGTGAGCTGCTGAAAATCGCTCAGCGACAGCAGCTCCGCCAGCATCCGCTGCTGCAGCGCGTCGGCCGGCATCGCCAGCGATATCAATCCGGATATCGTTTGCAGCGGCCGCATCGCCTCGTTGCGCAGAAGCTCGCTGCCGAGCAGCTTCTCGATCATGCCGCCGAGCCAGCTCATCGCGAACAGCATCGTCATGCCGATGCCGTTGCCGAGCGGGCTCAGCCAGATCGAACCAAGCATGGTGACGGTCACCAGCAGCGGGACGACGGAGCCGAACAGCAGATAACTCTTGAAGATCGTGAGTCCGTCCAGCGAGACGCCCGTCCGGTAGGCGACGATCAGCACGATAAGGGCATACAGCAGCCCGGCGTACAGCAGTCCGAATACGGTGAAGCCGAGCCAGCGGCCCAGATACCATCTCCATCGCGGGAGCGGACGCGCCAGCACCGATTGCAGCACGCCGTGCTCCGCTTCGCCGGTGACCGCGGAGATGGAGCTGAAGATCGCGAGGAATGCGACGGCGAACGCTCCGAAGAAAAAGCCGAGCGCGAGCAGCATCGCCCCGTCGGTGTACTGGTGCAGCAGCGATTGGAGCGAATCCTGCTCCCGGTAGTCCGGATCGCCGATGATCGCATCGGAGATAAACCAGAAAGCGATGCCGAACAAGGCGGTCATCGCCAAGGTCATGAAGGTGACGCGCTTGCGGATCATCTCGGTCCAGGTGAGAGCCCATACCGCTTTCATGTTCGCGTCCCCTCCCCCCGGTGCTCCAGGCCGGAGACGGCCTGCAGGAACCATTGCTCCAATCCGGAATCGGCGCGGCGGGCTTCGTACAAGGTCAACCCTTGCTCCACGATCAAATAATGCAGCCTTCCGATCTGCTCCTCGTTCTCCAGCTCCGCCTCCAGCCAGACGCTGTCGCTGCCGGGCGGCAGCGGCAGGTCCGGCCGAACGCGCAAGGGAGCGTCGACCGCCAGCGACAGCCATTCCGCGACAACCGGCGAATAACCGCCGACGCGGACGTGCCAGCGCGACCGTTCGCGCAACAGGTCCGCGATCGGCCCTTCGGCGAGCACCTGGCCGTTGTTCAGCAGCGCCATCCGGTCGCATATCTGCTCGACGTCTTCGAGCAGATGGGAGTTCAGGAATATCGTCGTGCCCCGCTCCTTGAGCCGCTTCAATATTTCCCGAACCTCGTGCCGGCCGACGGGGTCGAGCGCCGAAGCCGGCTCGTCCAGGAAGACGAGATCCGGATTGCCGATCAGGGCGCAGGCCAGTCCGAGCCGCTGCTGCATGCCTTTGGAATACTTTTTGATCCGGTCGTAACCCCGGCGCCCGATGCCGACTTCGTCCAGCAGCTCCGCGATCCGCCGTTCGGCGGTTTGATTGTCCAGTCCGCAGAGCCTTGCGTGAAACCGGAGCGCCTCCACGCCGGTGAGCCATTCCGGATACCGGAACAGCTCGGGGAGATAACCGATTCGCCGCCGTGCCTCCACCGATCCGGCGGGGTGGCCGAACAGCTCCGCCGACCCGGCGGTCGGCGAGATCAGGCCGACAAGCATTTTGACCAGCGTGCTTTTGCCCGCCCCGTTCGGGCCGAGGAAGCCAAAGGCTTCCCCGGCTTGCACGGTCAGCGTAACGTTTCGGCAGCCCCGCCGGTCTCCGTAGTCTTTGGTCAGTCCGTCGGTGCGGATAGCCGCCTGCGCCGCTGTCATGGGCTCACCAACTCCGTCAGCTCCGCAAGCGCTTTGTCGCGGCTTTCATACTGGTAGAAGTAGGCCGAATGCAGGTAGCCGTCCTTCAGCCAGATGGCGGAGATGGAATCCGTGTCGGACCGTTGGTCCAGATATACCGGGACGCCGGCGATTACCCGTTTCTCCGGTTCCCGATTCAGGACAAGCGGCATCGGCACTTGCCCTTCCTCCAGACGAGAACCCTGCACAATCTTGCTGCGGATATGCTCCGGCAGCATCGGGAAGTTGACGACGGCGTCGTAGGCGGCCTTGGCGTCGACGGACGGATCGAATTCGATCGTAGGCACCGCCGTGCGGGAATAGCTGGCGCCTGCGCCGTTTTGTTTGGGGTCCTCGCTTTCGATATGGTAGCTGACATGAAGCTCCCGGTCTGTTTTCAGCATAAGCGGTTTTCCGTCGACGGAAGTCGGCAGCAGTTGCTTCGCCCCCAGGCGTTCCATCACCCGGTTGATTTCGTCCACGTTCAGGGTGAACGTGTATACGTTCGACGGAGCCAGACCGATATACAGGTTATTCTGGGACAGCCACGACGCGGGCAATTTGATGGCCGCTCCCAGCCGTTTCTCGGCTGCTTCGATGCTGCCGAAATTTTCGTATTTGCCTTGGCCCGAAGCCGTAAAGGCGCCGAATTTATTGACCGCTTCGGCGGATTGGCCATCGGGGAAAAGCTGATTCATCAACTGGCGCAGGTCATTCTCCTGCACGACGACGACTTCCTGCATCCGGAACTGATTCAGCATCGAAGCAAGCGCGTCGTTTGCGGCCGGGGTCGCAACGACAATCGCGAGCGCCGCCGCCGCGGCGGCAACGCCGTAGCGCTTGAAGCTGAAGCGGCGCTTGCGCGGCGAATCCTGCTCGGTTCGAACGGGAATCCGATATGCGCCGTCAGCCGCCGGGGCGGCGGGCTTCCCGGCTTCTTCCGCCGCCGGATCGAGCGTCGTATCCGCCGCCGTTACGCCGATTTGCGACCATTCGGCCCATTTCGGCGAAGGCGTTTCGCCGGCCAGTTTGCTTTCCAGCTCGGCCCAGGCCTCATCCATGCGCTCGCGGTCGATTCCGTTGTGGGTCATGGCATTTACCTCCTGTCATAATGGGGATCGTCCGTTCCTTGCCGCCGTTACAGCCGGTTCGCCTCGGCGTCGGCCATGGCGTGGCGGCGCACCCGTTCGGTCGCCCGCATCAGCATCGTGCCGACTTGGGTCTGCCGGATTTTCAGCCGTTCGGCGATCTCCGAATAGCTGTATCCGGAGTAGCGAAGCAGCAGCATCTCGCGGTCGCGTTCCGACAGCTTTTCCATCCATTTCAGCACTTGTTCGCGGTCGGCTTGTCTCATGACGAGCTCTTCGCTGTCCTGATGGGAATCGGGCAACGTCTGGATATGCTGCTCCTGTTTTTCTATCAGAGCTCGTTCCCGGGTTTTCCGGTCGAGATAATCATAGGCGGTTCGCGTCAGCACGCGGTGCAGCCATCCGCCAATGGCGCCCGGATGATCGGGGGGATGGCGGTAGAGCTTCAGGAACACTTCCTGCGCCAAGTCCTCGGCGGCGGCTTCGTCCTTCACGAGCGCCACCAGCTTGCGGCGGACGGACGGGTAGTGCAGTTCGAAAATCTGCCTGAACAGATTCGGCGCCGAATCGCTCATCGTCGTTTTCTCCTCCTTTTGCTGCAGCTATAGGGAAGACGTCCGGTCAGGCGAGTATATAACAGGCTGATTGAAAAAAGTTTAAAGTCAGGAGCGGGAATCTCCGATGATTTTCACCCATACCTTGCGTTCCCGGGGGCCGTCGAATTCGCAGAAATAGACCCCCTGCCACGTGCCGAGCAAGGGCCGGCCTCCGCTGACGATCACCGTCTGCGAGGAACCGACCGTCATCGCCTTGAGGTGGGCGGCGGTGTTCCCTTCCGCATGGCGGTCGTGCGGGTGATCCCACGGATACAGCTCGTTCAGCCGCCGGAGCACGTCCCGTTTCACGTCGGGGTCGGCGTTTTCGTTGATGGCGATGCCGGCCGTCGTGTGCGGGCAGTAGACGACCGCGAGCCCGTCCGTCACTCCGGATTGGCGGATCGCGTCGGCGACCTTCGCCGTCAAATCGACAATTTCATCCCGCTGGCGGGTGCGCAGTTGAAAGGTAATCAGATTCATCCTCGTAACCTCTCCCTCTTTACTCCATCGTTATGCCCATTATAGCGGCCGGTCGGGCCGACAGGCCAGTCCGGGGAACTCATAAACGGGAGGAAGCCGTGCCGGAATGGTCCAAGCCGCGCATCATTTTCCTTGACGCATGGAATGATAATCATTATCATGATTTATGGCGATTCTCATTCCGATCCGAAAGGAAGGCGAGACCGTGGGCGCGAAGAAAATCAAGTATTGCGAGAAAAACCTGAAGAAGCTGGGCACCAAGCCCGCCTACAAGGCGATGAAGAAGCTTTACCCGGAGATGAAGCAGAAGAAGCGGGAATGTCTGGGGCGTTGCGGGTTGTGCTCGAAAAAATGCTTCGCCATGATCGGCAAAAAAGAAGTGGTGTCGGCGCCTACGGCCGAGTCGTTGTATCTCGCGCTCCTGGAGCGGATCGGGTAGCAGGTTGAGCTTGTTCGCGACTTCTTGTATGATGGAGATATGCCCGCGGGCAGCATTTTCCACCAGACAAGGAGCATGAACCGAATGAACGAGACGTTGGTCAAGGCGCTTAACGAGCAAATGAACTTTGAATTTTATTCGGCGCACGTCTATCTGGCGATGGCGGCATATTGCTCCGGCGAGAGCCTGGACGGGTTCGCGAACTTTTTTATCGTGCAAGCGGAGGAAGAGCGGTTCCACGCGATGAAAATCTACAAGTTCCTGAACGACCGTGGACATCGCGCGACGCTGAGCGGCATGCCGGCTCCGAACAATGAGTACACCTCGATGCTGGACGTGTTCGAGCAGGGCTACCGCCACGAGAAGCTGAACACGAAGCGTTTCTACGATTTGTCCGATTTGGCGTGGAACGACCGCGAGCATGCGACGATCCACTTCCTGAAGTGGTTTATAGACGAGCAAGTTGAGGAAGAAGCCCTGTTCGACGGCATCATCCAGAAGCTGAAGCGCATCGACCAGGACAGCAACGCGTTTTATATGCTCGATGCGGAGTTCGCCCAGCGGACATTCACGCCGCCGGCCGAATAACGGGAGAAACAAACAACACCCCATCGGCGCTTCATGCCGGCAGGGGTGTTTGGATTGATCCGGAGTTTGCCGCCGGTGCCGTTCCGGCGCGGGGCGAGTCCCGGCTTATTCGCGCAGAGCGTCCCTGAGCCGCGTGGACATCGTGTCCGGCGACTTGCGGGAGGCTCTTAATTTTTTGACCTCGGCTTGCAGACGGGCATGATCCGCCCGGAGCCTGTCCCACTCGTCGAGCAGGGCGAACCATTGTTCCAGGGCTTGGGGATCGCCCGCTTGCAGACCGGCGAGCAGACGGTCGCGTTCGGTTGGTTCCATAGTCATGTCCCTCCTCTTGTCAGTCTCCGAACCGTTTGCCGTTCAAATAATAAGCGTCCTCGCGGTATACGCGAAACGCGATTTCCATCTTGGGGATTCCGAGCGAGCGGATATGTTTATCCCCTGTCCATTCAGATTTATACGGTGAATCTCTCGATCAGCCGGTACGCCAATTGCCGGCTGACGGGCTTCGCTTCGCGATCCCGAATGCGCGCGAGCACCGTTTCGAAGGCCAGGCCGCCCATTTCGGGCAGACCGATATCCATCGTCGTCAGCCCGAACACGTCGGCGATCGGCTGGTTGTCGAAGCCGACGACCGCGATGTCCTCGGGAACGCGCAAGCCGATCCGGCGCGCCTCAGCGATGAACCCGACCGCGGCCAGGTCGCCGGTGACGATCAGGGCGTCGGGCCGGTCCCGCGCCCCCATCAGCCTCCTCGCGATTGCGGCTCCGTCGAAGGCGGTGCGGCATTGCTCGAACCGCCACTCGTCCCGCCGGACGAGGCCGGCCTCCGAGAGCACGTCGTCGTACGCTTGCCGGCGCTTGCGGCTGTTTGCGCTGTCGGGCCGGGCAAGCGTAAATCCGATCCGCCGGCGTCCCCGCCGAATCAGGTAACGCAGCGCGTCGGCGAAACACGCGTAATGATCCACATAGACGGCCGATATGCCTTCCACCGCCGGTTCCCCGCAGGCGAGCAGCGGGCCGTAGCTGCTGTACGGCGCGATCTCCTGCCAATCCAGCATATTCGACGCCAGAATCAAGCCGTCGACCTGCTTCGTCCGGATCAACTCCAGCGCGCGCCGTTCCGCCTCGGCGTCGTACGCGGTCTGTACCATCAGCAACTGGTAGCCGGCCTTCAGCGCGGCTCTCGATACGCCTTCGAGAATCCGGGCGTAGTACGGATGATCGATGGCGGGCATCACGACGCCGACGGTGTCGCTCCGGCCCGTGGTCAGTTGCACCGCCTTGCGGTTGGGCGCATAATCGAGCTTGTTTATCGCCTCGGTCACCGCTCTGCGTTTTTCCTCCCGCACATAGGGATGTCCGTTCAGCACACGGGATACCGTCGATACCGACACGCCGGCGATTTTGGCGATTTCCCGGATGTTGGCCATCGACTTCGCCCTCCTTCCGTTACCGCCTATTTTAAAATACTAGATTTGAAATGCAAAGCGCCGACGGACCGGACTCGCCCAAAAAAAGAAACTTGACCTGAAACGCGTTTCATATTTTACACTGGAGGAGCGGAGGCGGTTAAGCCATCCGCAGCCGCCCGGCCGGCGTTACCCGTAGAGGGCGTGACGGCCTGCGGCATAGAAAAGGGAGCGGGAGACGGGGAGGCATGGACAGACAGATGGAGAAATCGTTTGTGATTTTCGATATTGACGGGACGCTGCTGGACGAGGAAAAACGCATACCGGAGTCGACCCGCCGCGCGGTTCGCCTGCTGCAGGAACGCGGGATCGGCACGGCGATCGCGACCGGACGCGCTCCGACGCAATTCGAATGGATACGCCGGGAATTGAATATCCGCTCTTACGTGGCGATGAACGGGCAGTTCACCGTGTGGGAAGGCCGCACCGTTTATGCGAACCGAATCGATCCGGAGCTGCTGGGGCGGATGACGGACATGGCGGCCGAGCGGGGCGACGCCATCGGGTACTGCGGCGAGAAGGAGCTGGCGGCAAGCGCGGAGGCGCATCCTCTCATCATGATGACGCTCGGACGTCTAAAGCTGGATCATCCGCCGGTGAATCCCCAATTTTTCAGACATACGCCGGTCTATCAAGGCTATCTGTTCTGCAAGACGGACACAGGCCGTCATTATAAGGAAGCGTTTCCCGATTTGCATTTTATTCAGTGGCATCCCAACGCTTACGATATTCTGCCGCTCGGCGTCTCCAAAGCCGTGGGCATCGCCAAGCTGCTCGAAGCGGCGGGCGTTCCGAATTCCAGATGCTACGCCTTCGGCGACGGCATCAACGACGTCGAGATGCTGACCGAGGTCGGCACGGGCATCGCGATGGGCAACGCCGTGCCGGAGGCCAAGGCGGCGGCGGATTACGTCACCACCTCGAACGAGCAGGACGGCATCTGGAACGGGCTGGTCGCGGTCGGTTTGCTGGACTGAACCGGATCGGTCCGTTGCCCCGGTTCCGGGAGGGGAATCGGCGGCGGAACAACTGAAAAGGATCAATTGCCGAATGGCTGCGGGCTCCGACTGGACATCGCGGCCATTTGTATGTATAATAATGAAAATGATTATCACTATCACGGTTTAAACCGTTTACATAAAAGGAAGGCGATCTTGTGGGCAACCGAGTAAACCGGGAGCTGTTGGAACAAAAGCTGTACGTGACGTTCGTCAAACCTGCGGACCCGATCGTTGCGCTCCCTTCCGCCGAGTTGGCCGACCCTAAGCGGATGCTGGAGTTGTTGAACGTGTACGCTCCGCTCATCAAAGCCAAAGATCTTCAGGCAGCAGCCGCTTATTTTGCCAACTGGTGCGCGGGTCTGGCGGTTGCCCAGCAATTTTGCGCGTCGGTCTGGAACTGCGTGCTGGACTTGTCGGCCGACAATCTGGAGATCGCGTTGTATGCGGACGGCGGCTACGGCCGGTTTGCATACGTGCTAAGGGAATGGAAGGAGAACGTTCCGGATTCGGACGCGGGACGCGACGGCTGGTTAAGCTCGGAGCTTAGCCGGTTCTACGGCGGCACGCTTCGACCGATGTTCGAAGCCGCTGCCCAGGCGTCGGGCCTGACGGTCGGGCATCTGTGGGGAATGATTCCGACCAAGCTGAACTATTACATGCGGGCGTTGAAAGAGGAACCGAAGCTCGTTCCCAGCATGGAGCGGCTGACGGCGGATTATATGCTGTTGCGCAAGGGGATCGATGCGAGGGAAGTGTTCGGACGGGCCAAAAATCCCCTCGACGTTAACGGCCGGCCGATCGAAAGCTTGCTGGACCCCGATCAGCAAGTGTATATGAAAAACGTCTGCTGCCTCTACTACCGGACCGAAGGAGGCTCTTATTGCTACACCTGCCCGAGAATGAAGGAAAGCGAGCGGGCGGAGCGTCGGGCCGCGGCCCGTGCGGAGCAGGAAGCGGCAAAAGCGCAAATCGGATAAGGGGCCTGACGTGCCGGATTACGCGGTTCGGACGAGCCCATGTGAGCCGAGCGTCGAAGCGAGTGTGCTTCGGCGCTTTTGTTTTTTTCTCTCTTCAATCGCGCCGTTGGGCGGTTTTTCAACAAAGTGCAAACCCCGTCAAAATTGTGTATCCCGCCGGAAAAGTCCGAATCAAGAATGTGCAATTGCCGGAAAAGCCTCGGACGGACAACAATGAAATCACACCGCTCGTGGTGATGACGACTGGAGGGGAATGGGATGGAGGAACTGGCTTCCCGGAGCGGAACGGCAGGGACGGCGGCGGGAACGCGCACCGGCGTATACCGGAACAACGCGCTCGGCAGGCTCAAACGCGACAAATGGCTGTATGTGCTGCTGTTGCCTGGCGTTCTCTATTTCATCATTTTCAAATACGTGCCCATGTGGGGCATCCTGATCGCGTTTCAGAACTACCAGCCGTTTGCCGGCTTCTGGCGAAGCGAGTGGGTCGGATTCGAGCATTTTCAATTGTTTTTTCAGAATCCGGACTTTTTCAAGTTGCTCCGCAATACGCTGATTCTTTCCTTGTACAATTTATTGTTCTATTTCCCGGTGCCGATCGTTCTGGCGTTGCTGCTGAACGAAGTGCGGCTGGCGATCTTCAAGCGTACGGTCCAGACGCTGATCTACGTGCCCCACTTCATCTCGATGGTGATCGTCGCCAGTCTGACGTACGTGCTGCTGACGACGGAGGGCGGGCTGGTCAACGAGCTGATCGTCAAATACGGCGGGGAAAAAATCGACTTCCTCGCCAGCCCCGACTGGTTCCGGCCGCTCATTATCCTGCAGTTGATCTGGAAGGAATCCGGCTTCGGCACGATTCTGTTTCTGGCGGCTCTTGCGGGCGTCGATGCGGAGCAATACGAAGCGGCGATTATGGACGGAGCGAGCCGGTGGCGCCAACTGTGGCACATTACGCTGCCCGGCATTCGCAGCACGATCGTCATTCTGCTGATTTTGCGCATGGGCGACATTTTGGAGAACGGCTTCGAGCAAATTTATCTGATGACCAACGCACTGAACCGCGAAGTCGCCGACGTATTCGACACGTACGTGTATTTCATGGGCATTACGCAGGGCGCGTTCAGCTACAGCACCGCCGTCGGCCTGTTCAAGGCGGTTGTCGGCGTCGTGCTGATCGTGGCGAGCAACTGGCTGGCCAAAAAATTCGGCCAATCGGGCTTGTATTGAAAGGGGGCGGCCGACTTTGGGCAAACGTTACCGCACGGTGTCGGGCACGATCTTCGACATCTCCAACTATTTGCTGCTCAGCCTGTTTGCGCTCTGCGCGATTCTCCCGTTCATCTATATCGTCTCGGGTTCGTTCGCGACCGACGTGGAGTTGACGCAGCGATCGTTCTTCCTGATTCCCAAGACGTTTTCGATGGCCGCTTACGAATTCATTTTTTCGACGGACCGGCTGATCCGCAGCATCGGCGTGTCGGTGTATGTGACGGTGGTCGGCACGCTGGTGAACCTGTTCTTTACGTTTACGATGGCGTATCCGCTGGCCAAACGAGGCTTGCTCGGACGCAACACGATGCTGAATCTGATTCTGTTCACGATGCTGTTCTCCGGCGGGATGGTGCCGACGTACATCGTCGTCAAGTCGCTGGGGCTGCTCGACACGTATTGGAGCCTGATGCTTCCCGGCGCGATTAACGCGTTTAACCTGATTATCATCAAAAACTTCTTCCAGGAGCTTCCGGCCGAACTGGAGGAAGCGGCCAAAATCGACGGCTGCAACGAGATCGGCTTGCTGTGGCGGATCGTGCTGCCTCTCTCCAAGCCCGTGCTGGCCACGTTCGCCCTGTTCTACGCCGTCGGGCATTGGAACAATTTCTTTAATGCGCTGCTGTATATCAACGATCCGGACAAATGGCCGCTCCAGGTAATGCTTCGCCAGATCGTCATGCTGTCACAGGCGGCGGCGGGCGATATCAACGCGATGGACCCCAACTTCGTCCAGCCTCCGGATCAGTCGATCAAGATGGCGGTCATCGTCGTCGGCACGATTCCGATCCTGCTCGTCTATCCGTTCCTGCAGAAGCATTTCGCCAAAGGCGTGCTGATCGGTTCGATCAAGGGCTGATTCGCGATTCCCGATTTGATGCCAAGTACGGATATCGCTTATCCGTCTTGCCATATTACAATGAAAATAAGGGAGGCCAAGCACCATGCAAACAAACAGAAGCACGAAGCGGGTATGGTCCGCGCTGACTCTGACCGCTTTCGCGGCTGCGTCCGTCGTCGGCTGCTCGCAGGGCAGCGATTCGGGCTCGAGCCCGTCCGCGGCGCCGTCGGCGACGGCGGAAGCGACGTCCGCCCCAAGCGCGAAACCGGAGGCGCCGCTCGATCTGACCCTGATGCTGCCGATCTTCAAGACGAATTTCCCGAAGGACGACAGCCCCGTCGCCCTTGAGATCGAGAAGCGCACGAACACGAACATTCATTTTGAGTGGGTTCCGAACTCCTCGTATCCGGATAAAGTGAACATTACCCTGGCGTCCGGCAAGCTGCCGCATATCATGTACATTCCCGACCGGAAAGCGCCGAGCTTCGTCAGCGCCGCCCGCCAAGGGGCCTTCTGGGAGCTGACGCCTTACCTGAAGGATTATCCGAACCTGAGCAAAGCGAATCCGATCATCCTGAACAACACCTCGATCGACGGCAAGCTGTACGGCATTTACAGGGGCCGCCCTCTGGGCCGCAACGGAATCGTCTACCGCAAGGATTGGCTGGAAGCGGTCGGCCTGCAGCCGCCGAAGACGATCGACGACTTCTACAATATGTTGAAGGCGTTTGCAACAAAGGACCCGGACAAAAACGGCAAAAACGACACGTACGGCATGGTTCTCGTCAAGTGGACCGGACAATGGGCGAGCGGCTTCGACATTATCTCCAAGTGGTTCGGCGCGCCGAACGGATGGGGAACGGGGGCCGACGGCAAGCTGGTGCCGGCTCACGAGACGCCGGAATACTTCGAGGCGCTTAAGTTCATGAAGAAGCTGTACGACGAGAAGCTGATCAACTCCGACTTCGCCGTTATGGACTCGGCCAAGTGGAACGATCCGGTGGTGAACGGCCAAGCGGGCGTTATCGTCGACGTCATCGACGCGGCCGCCCGGATCGACGACCGCATCAAGGCGGCGAAAAAAGCGGCCGGCGAGACGGTTGCCGACGACCAGCACTTCATGGACGTGCTCGGATCGGTTGCAGGGCCGAAAGGCAACTTTACGCAGCCGACGTCCGGCTTCGCGGGTATGCTGGCCATCTCGAAATCCGCGGTCAAGACGGAAGCCGAACTGAAGCGCGTGCTGAAATTCCTCGACCAACTGAACGAGGAGGATCTCTCCACACTCGCCGGTTACGGCCTGGAAGGCAAACACTATAAACTAGTGGACGGCTTCGTAGAGCGCAGCACCGATGCGGCGCTGCTCGAATCCGAGGTCGAAGGGCTGAACCAGATGCTGCCTTTTATCCCGGAAGACCGGACGAAAAAAGTCAAGCAAACGCCGCTTCGCATAAAACAGGATGCGACGATCAAAGCCAACGAAAGCATCGTCGTGCCCAACCCGGCGGAACCGCTCATCTCCGAAGTGTATTCGCAAAAGGGCAACCAGTTGGACAACATCATCAACGACGCCCGCATCAAGTATATCGTCGGCCAGACGAACGATGCCGGCTGGCAGTCGGCGCTGCAGCTCTGGAGAAAAAGCGGCGGCGACGATCTGGTGAAGGAGATCAACGAATTGTACGACAAGACGAAAACATAAGCCCGCCGCAGCGCCGGCGACCGAGACCCGCGGAATCCGCCGATTCCGCGGGTTTTTCGCGCGGCAAGCAACAAAGTACAAGGTCCGTAAAAATATCCAACGTGGCAAATCCGGCGATCCCCCTTGCCTGCGGCGCGCATTCGAAGTATTGTGAGAACATAAGGGAGGAACGGCTCATTTCTCCGTCTAACCGTCGTCCGCAGCTTTGAACGCGTTTTCATAAAACAAGGGGTGGTGAATGTATGTTCGGGTGGGGGATTCGTCGCCTGAGCGCACGCCAGAGCAGACATTACCGCAATATCCTGATTTTGCTGCTGATCATCGCCGCCGTGCCGGGCTTGATCTTGGGCGCCGTGCTGCATGAGGTGGCCGGGGGGCTGGTCGAGCGGGAGCTGCACGCGAGGCATGTGAAGCAAATCGCGCAACGGGCCCATAATCTCGACGAGACGCTTTCCAATATCGAACTGACGCTCACCCACTGGGCGTTCGATCCGAAATTCGATTATTCGCTGTCCGGCCATTCGTTCGTGACGGGATTCGAACGGGCGAGGGATATTACGAAGACGCTGATCGTGATGGCGGGTTCGAGTCCGCTTGCCAAGAAGGTCGAGCTGTATTTGCCCGAGGATGGTCCTTTGTTGTTCTCGCCGGAATACTGGCGGGTAGACCGCCGGGAAGAGAAGGACGCGTACGATTACATTATGAAAGCCGGAACGCTCACTTATTGGGGCGAGTACGCTTATGACACGAGCCGTCCATATAACAAGGATCTGACGCTTGTCCACCACATTCCCGGCGGCAGCCCGGACCCGTTCGGCGCGCTGATCGTTCGGCTGGACAATCAAAAGCTCAGCGGGCTGCTCCAGACGATGGCGCCTTACGGTGACGGAGAAAGCTTTCTGATGTCCAAGTCGGGCGATATTATGGCAACCGCTTACGGACACGATCCCGCATCGCCGTTCATACGAACGCTGCGGGACCGAATTCGTACGGAGGGGGCTTTGGATGGGGACTTTTTCCTGACGCTCGACAAAACCAAGTACACGGTATCGTACGGCACCTTGTCCCGGATCAACGACGAGTGGATCTATGTCTCCGCTTCGCCGATCTCGAGCATTACGGCGCCGGTCGTCACCGTTTCGCGTTGGATTTTGGCGCTTAGCGGGGCGGTGCTGCTGGTGGCGGGGCTGCTCGCCTGGCTCGCTTCGCGCAGGCTGTATTCGCCGATCGAACGGCTGGTGCGGGTGCTGCTCGGCGGCAAGGCGGTCGCATCTGAGGACGAGTTCAAGCTGATTGAGCGCCGATGGCTGGACCTGAACCGGGAGAGCCGGGAACTTCAGACCAAGCTGGACCGGCAACTGCCGAACGTCAAGGAAGGCTTCCTGCACCAACTGCTGCAAGGCTACTTGTCCTCCTACTCGGAGGCTGATTTGCTCGATCGGATGAGGCATTACCGTTGGGAGGTGGACGACCGCCAATTCGTCGTTCTGTTTATGCGGCTGACCGGCTTCAGCGGATTGGAAGGCCGGTTCTCCTCCGGGGACGAAGGCCTCGTGACGTTCGCGGGCGTCAACATGATCGAAGAGCTGGCGCATCAACGGTTCGAACAGGCGGATGTCATGAACTTCCACGATCTGACGGCGGGCATCCTGCTGATCCTGCCGAACGACCGGCCGGTGCTGGAGATGGTTGTTCCGTTCTGCGACGAAGCGACGCAAGCGGTCAACCAGCTCCTGCGCATGCGGCTGACCATTGCGATCGGCCGCCCGACCCGTTTGGTATCCGATCTGCCGATGCGGTTCGAAGAGGCCCGCCAGGCGGTCAGCTTCCGCGTATTCGAGAGCCGGAACCAGGTGCTTGATCTCGAATCGGCGAGGCTTACGGAAGAAGCCTCGGAGCCGCGGTATCCGTTCACGCTGGAGCGCGAGATCATCCAGGCGATGCGGACCGGGCGGACGGATGAGGCGGACCGGCTGCTGGCCTTGTTCCTCGATACGTTGTCGGAGGGCGGGGCCAAGGAGATCGATGTCCAGCAAGGGATGCTTCATCTGCTCGGCAGCCTTCAGCACGCCATTATGCTCTCGGGCATCAACCCGAGCAAGCTGTTCAAGGGAGTCAACCTGTACGAGCGATTGTCGTCCATCCGTGAGCCGGGCCGAATGCTGAGCCTGTTCCGGGAGCGGGTGCTGAAGCCGTACCAAGCGGAGCTGGAGTCGCGGTCGGACGGCCATGTGAAAAAAATGATCGAACAGGCGATGATTTACCTGCAAGAAAACTATAGCCACGATATTTCGCTGGACAACTGCGCCGAACATATCGGCACAAATCCGTTTTTCCTGAGCAAGGCGTTTAAGCAGGTGACCGGGAAAAACTTTATCGACTATTTGACGGAACTGCGCATGGAGCGGGCGAAGGAGCTGCTGCGCGAATCGGACCTGAAGATCAATGACGTGGCGGTTCGCGTCGGGTACCAGCACAGCTACTTCAACCGCATTTTCAAAAAACAGGAGGGCGTTACGCCCACGCAGTACCGCGAGCTGAATCGCGCGACGTAAGCTGCAGACGCAGTCGCTTTGGGGCCCGAATTCCGAGAAACGGATGTTCGGGCTTTTCGATTGGGGCGGGGGTTCTCCGTTTTTTTTCCTCTAGACATTATCCCGATGGCTCAGCAAGCGGGTGCGCCGGTTGCGGGGTGGTTGCAGGGTGGTTGCAGGGTGGTTGCGAGGTACTCCCCGGCCCGATAGCCGCTACACTCGACGTCACTTCAAAGAGAGGAACGATCTGTTCATCAGGCCGCTCGAACCGGATTATGCAAAGGGAACGGCGCATGTTGGACCAGCGCCCGATAAGTGACGGCCGACGAGGATGCGCATAATCTCTCGATATGCGGATACAAGAGCTCATTTTGCAGCAGGGCATTGTAACGGAACGTGAACTCGTCCAAGTATTTTTGCAAATGTTTCGCGCCGAGGCCGTGATAGAGACGGTTTAACCAGGACGTAGCCGTTTTTACGATTTTGAACAAAAAGCGCGCGTCCGACATTCCTCGGGTAGAGCGGGAACAGTGAAAATCGCTCACCGAGGAGCAAACGTGCATTTGACGGAATCGGACAATGGTCGCCCAATCCGCTTTCAACCCGCTAAAACGGCGATCTGTCGCGATCATTTTAATGCGAAGAGGCACGGTCGGCTCCCGCATCGAGGCGCCGATCATAAGCGGGTGTTCTTGGGGATGAAGGTCGAAATACGGATTATAGACGTTGCCGTATGCGCCTGCAGAAGCCCGCACAATTCCCGACAAAAGAACGGTCCGGTCGGCTTCGCTCATGGCGTGCCGGATTTTGGCCAGCATGAGCCACGCGGTTTTATAAGTAACTCCGATCAATCGATGCAGCGCGAGGGCGGAGATTCCGTTATCGGGGCGGGACATCAGAAAAACGGCTTGGAACCATTTTGTCAAAGGCGTTCGGCTGCGGCTGAAAACCGTGCCGGCGATCAACGAGGTTTGGTGGCGGCAATTCCGGCATTGGAACAGGGGAAGGCGGCGCGTCTCGATTCGGCAGCAGCGGCGGCAGGAACATCGCGGGCACGCGTATCCCCGCGGCCATTTGGCGGCAAACAGGGCAAAGGCGCAAGCTTCTTCAGACTGTATCGCTTCCGGAATATGCTGGACGTGCGCGGCCGGAACGAACATGCTTTTCACCACCAAAGGGAACGTTTGTTCTTATTATATCAAACACATGTTCTGGTTTCAAGATTAAAATCGGGTGTGAAATCCAAAAAAAATCCGGTCCATTTCTCAGTTCATGCTGCTGCCGGATCGTTAAGTTAAGCTCCCGGGTGTTAAATTAAAGGCGGTGAAGCCGGTGGTTGTCAAATACGTTGGTCATAAACGGTGATCGTAAACGGATGATCGCACAGTCGCAAACTGGCGGCGGCCGTTCATTTGTCCACCGCTGAGCCGAGGGGATAACGGCTAGAGGGAAAAAATGCCGAACACCGTTACCCATCGGGAACCCTCCCCCAAAAAAGTCTCAATTGCGCCAATAAAGTTCAATAGACGCCGCTCAGCGGCTGCAGGAGCGGGCGGAGGGCGTCAAAAATGTCCGATTGCCGGCAATCTCTGCCCTTTCTACAATGAAGGGCGTAAGGAGCGACAGGACGGAGGAGAACAAACGATGAGCACAAGGCCTTTATCCGTATCCCTGAAATGGCTGGACGGAGCACCGGGCCGAGAGGCGGGCGTGGCATGGGGCGTTCCTTGGAAGGAAGGGCAACTGACAAGAGAACGCGGCTTGCGGCTGCGGGACCGGGAAAGGCGGCTTCTGCCCGTGCAAAGCTGGCCGGCGGCTTACTGGCCGGACGGAAGCGTCAAGTGGTCGGCCCATGCGGCCGTACTGCCCGCGGCGTCCGACGGATGGACATTGGAAGCCGCCGATGTCCCGGCGCCGGAACACCCGCTGTCCGTTGAGGAGTTCGACGATTGTGTCCGGGTTCATACCGGAGCGTTAACCTGCGAGATCGGCAAAAGCGGCGACGCCATCCTCAAGCGGATCGTGTCGCGGGAAGGGACCGAAACCTGTTCGGGGGCCCGATTGATCTGTCTGAAGGAAACCGAGTCTGCGGCCACCGGGAGGCGCGTGATCGTCGAGGAAACGTTCCGCGGCGCGATCCGCAGAGTCCGGATCGAACGGTCCGGGCCCGTGCAGGCGGTTGTCCGCATCGACGGCAGGCATCGACTGGACAACGGTCAATCGGAATGGCTGCCGTTCACGTTGCGCTTGAAATTTTACGCGGGGCTTGCGGACATTCAGGCGGCGTATACGTTTTATTACGACGGCAATCCGCATCAGGACATGATCCGTGGACTCGGTCTGCGGTTCGAGCTGCCGATGCGGGGGCCCCTTCACAACCGCCATGTGCGCTTCGCGGGTGACGACGGCTGGTTTGCCGAAGCGGCGAAGTCGCTGCATACGCGGCGTACGCAAGGACGATACCGCGAGCTGCACGAACGGCAGTTGCGGGGCGAGACCGTCCATTTCGACGCTTCGTCCGACGCGCGATTCCTCGGGCTGCTCGACGAATCCGCCGTCTGGTCGGACTTCAAGCTTGTGCAGGATTCCTCCCGGCACTACCGCATCTCGAAACGTACGAAGCCGGGCTGCTGCTGGCTGAAAGCGGCGGACGGAAGCCGGGCCGGGGGGCTCGCTTACGCCGGCGGCGAAGGCGGAGGACTGGCGGTCGGGCTGCGGAATTTCTGGCAGAAGTGTCCGTCGGGCTTCGAGATCCGTCGAACGGCGCAGCCGGAGGCGTCGTTAACTGTCTGGTTCTGGTCGCCGGACGGGCCGACGATGGATATGCGCCACTACGATACCGAGACGCATGTCGAATCCGCCTACGAAGGAGCGGAGGAGTTGCGGGCCACTCCATACGGGGTAGCCAACACCAGCGAGCTGCTGATCTTTTGCCTGACGAAGACGCCTTCCGAGGATCAACTGAACGCGCTGCTCGCCGCCGTGCATTCCCCGCCCCTGTTGGTGTGCGAGCCGGCTTATTATCATGCGGCGAGGGCGTTCGGCTTATGGAGCTTGCCTGACCGGAGCGCGCCGGCGAAGGCGGCGATCGAGGACAGGCTGGACGGGATTCTCGCGTTTTATCGGGAAGAAATCGAACGGCGTGATTGGTACGGGTTTTGGGATTACGGCGACTATATGCACAGCTACGATCCGGTGCGCCACGTGTGGAATTACGATCTGGGCGGCTGCGCCTGGCAGAATACGGAGCTGGTCCCGAATATGTGGCTGTGGGTCTCGTTCCTGCGCAGCGGCCGGGCGGACGTATTCCGCATGGCCGAGGCGATGACCCGGCATACGAGCGAGGTGGACGTGTATCACTTCGGCGAGTACGCGGGGCTGGGCTCCCGGCACAATGTCGTTCATTGGGGCTGCGGCTGCAAGGAAGCGCGAATCGCGATGGCCGGGCTTCACCGGTACTATTACTATCTGACGACGGACGAACGGACCGGCGACATTCTCGACGAGGTGAAGGACGCCGACTATTCGACGGTAACGCTCGATCCCATGCGGGCGTACCATCCGAAGGACGAGCATCCGACGCATATTCGCATCGGACCTGACTGGGCGGCGTTCAGCTCCAATTGGATGACGCGCTGGGAAAGGTTCGAGGATACGGCTTACCGGGACAAGATTGCCGTCGGCCTCGAATGCGTCAAGAAAACGCCATTCCGGCTGCTCTCCGGTCCGACTTACGGCTACGATCCGAAGACGGGCGTCCTGACGCCGATGGGCGTCGACAACTGGGGCCGCCATCTGGCCATCTGTATGGGAGGTCCCCAGGTGTGGTTCGAGCTGGCGGATATGCTGAAGGACCCGTCGTTCGAGGACATGCTGGCCGAATTCGGCTGGTTTTACCTGTTGCTGCCGGAGGAAAAGACGCGCTACACGGAAGGCCGGATCTCGCCGGACCGGTTCCACCATCCGGTTCTCGGAGCGGGCATCGCGGCGTACGGCGCCTGGAGGAGAAACGATCGTGAAGCCGCGGAACGCACTTGGGCGGTTCTGCTGGAGAATCCGTACGCCCGAACGGACCTGCGCCGGTCGGCCGTGGAGCGGCGCTACCTCTCGCCGCTTCCGGAGATCGGCTGGATCAATACGAACGAGGCGTCGCAATGGTCGCTGAACGCAATCCTGGCGCTCGAACTAATCCCGGATTCGCTGCCGGAAGCATACGGGCCCAAACACGGAGGAGGAGAAGGAGGAGAAGGCCATGCGTGATTCAAACCCCAAGACGGGCTGTATGCGGAGCGGTATCCCGCGTCCGGCGGCCGACGAGGAGGGACAACGCCATGAGCAAGTCCGGTCTTGAGCCGGTCTCCGTCCCGGACGGATGGAAGGCGATCTATCACAACCCGCTCGCCTCGGACGGGGATGTAGCACCGTTCTGGATGGAAGGCGGCGGCAAAGTCAGCTTCCCGTCCGGACGAATGCGGTTGGAGAGCGCGGACGGCACGAACTTCGTCTATTGGTGCCCGGACGAGTTCCCGGCCGATATCGCGGTGGAATGGAGCTTCCGTCCGCTGCGGGAGCCGGGGTTGTGCATCTTGTTCGCCGCCGCCCGGGGCCGGGGAGGAGAAGATTTGTTCCATCCCCGGCTGAAGCCGCGAACGGGAGATTATCCGGAGTACCACCACGGCGATATCAACGCGCTGCATGTGTCGTATTTCCGCCGGAGGTGGGAGGAGGAGAGGCGGTTCCATACGTGCAACCTGCGCAAGAGCCACGGCTTCCATCTCGTGGCGCAAGGGGCCGATCCGATCCCGGACGCGGAAGATGCGGACAAGATGTACCGGCTGCTGTTCGTCAAGCAAGGCGCTTCGGTTACGTTCGCCATCGACGGCTTGCGTATCTTCGAATGGGCGGATGACGGCAGGACGTACGGGCCGGTTCTGGGCGGCGGCAAAATCGGCTTCAGACAGATGGCGCCGATGGTGGCGGAGTACGCGGATTTGACCGTTTACGCTCCTTAGCTCTCAGCCAACGAAAACGGCCGGGATCTCCCGAACGGGGTCCCGGCCGTTTTCGATTCAGGAAGGATCGGATTCGATCCAGTCCGCGATGTCGCCGATCAGCTCGGAGGAGACGTTAAAAGCTCCGCCGTATTCGTTGCCGATCGATATACCGTCAAAATCGTAGAGCAAATGGTTCATGTTCGGATACAGCTTATACGTGACGTTGGTCCGGTCTTTCAGCGCTTTTTTCCAATCTTCGAATTGTCTTACCGGCACCTGCCAGTCGTTGCCTCCCTGCACGATCAACAACGGAGCGGACTGCCCGGCCGCCACGTTCATCGGCACGAAATCCCGCATCTCGAACCACCAGTATGCGGGCTGCAGCGGGAAGTCGGCCGGCAGATTGTCCTTGTCGTATTGCGGATTCTTGATCGTATCGACGATGTCTTTCGCCAACTCGACGTTTTGCTTGATCGAGTCGGTCGGAAGCCGGAGTTGCTCGAAACGGCGCAGCAGCTCTTCGTTTTGCTCCAGAAGCACATCCTGGAAGGAGGAACTCGGACCCGCCAGCAGCACCGCGCCGGCGATGCGCCCTTCTGTATCCAGCTCCAGCATGCGCGGCACCATGAAGCCGCCTTGGCTATGGCCGATGATATAGATTCGCTCCGGATCGACCCGATCGTCGCCGGCCAGCAACCGGACGGCGGCCAGGGCGTCATCGGCCGTCTCCTGCTGAATCGTGAAGTTGGGCAAGGTTCCCGACTTAAACGAATGCTCGTAAGTCACCTTGTCGTAACGGACGACCGCGATGCCGCGGGAAGCCAAGCCGACGGCCAGATCGCGGAACAATCGGGAGCCGCCGACGGTCATGTCGCGGTCGTTCGGCCCCGAGCCGTGAACGAGCACGACGGCCGGGAACGGACCTTCGCCAACCGGCATCGTCAGCGTGCCGGGCAGACGCATCGGGCCTTCGCCGATGACGATCTCTTCCTCCGTGAAGGAGCCCGGCTTCTCATATTCGGGACTCCGGTATTCGGGGCTGCCTTCCGCAATCCGGGCGATATACAGATCGTCGACAAAACCGGCCTCGTCAAACCTCACCGTCAATTCCAGCGACGCCATGAGTTCGGTTTTATACACGAACTTCACGTTCCGGTGGACGGCGTTCTCGGACAGCGTCGGTTGGGACACGCTTTTCACGCGCCCGAACGCCGTGAAATTGCCCGTCCAAACGGATTGCAGCAGTTCGGGCGTTACGGTCGAAGCCATCGCGGGGCTTAACGACGAGTGAGCCGAGGCGCTGTCTCCACGGTTCAGGGCGGTCACGAACGCATACGCCCGGGACACGTGGTCGTCCGGTGCGATCGTCAGCTTGCCGGACTCCCAGTCAACCCGGCTTCCAAACCACCCGTTGAGTGCGTCGAGCGCCACCATCGTGGTGTCGCCGTCCAGCTTCACCAAGGCGCTGAGATCGGCGGAAGCGCCGCCTACCTTCGCTTCGCCGAGGTTGAGGTAGCTGAATGAAACGGATGTGTCGGCCCGCGTCAGCGTTACGGTGCGGGTCTCGTCCTCCCAGCCTACGGTTGCGCCCAACGCTTCTGCGATGGCGCGGAGCGGAACCCACTTGACGGCAGTCGATTCGGCCGATGCGGGTGCCGCCGCTTGATGCGGCTCCGCGGCCAGGACGGACGGAACCGGCGCCGCGATCGCCATCGAGAGGGCGAGGGTGCTCGCGATGATCGGCTTGATGCGTTTTTTCATAGAAGACCTCCTGGGACGAAAGAATAGAGAACTGATTGTAATACGTTTAAAAATGGAAATGGGTTCATGCCGGGTGTGATTTTTTTGTTTTCACCGTGTATCATGAGGGAGAGAAGAAGAGATCAATAGAGAAGAGGAGAGAGGCAGTCATGGATATACATGAAGCGATCCGCGGGCGCCGATCGGTCGGCAGGGTCAAGGACGATCCCGTTCCGCCGGAATGGATCGAGAAGATTTTGGAGGCGGGCAATTGGGCTCCCTGTCACCATCTGACGGAGCCGTGGAGATTTTTCGTGATGACGGGAGCGGGCAGGGATGTGCTCGCGGACGCGTACGCCGATATCGCGGCCGAGCAGTCCGGCCAGGATGATCCCGAGTTTCGCCGGAAACATGCGGCCAAAGCTTACCGGGCGCCGGTCGTCATCGCCGTGGCGGTATCGCCGTCGGCCGATCCGCGCGTGACTCGGATCGAAGAGTTCGCCGCAGCGCACGCGGCCGTGCAGAACATGCTTCTGACGGCGCACGCTCTCGGCCTCGGGGCGATCTGGCGCTCCGGCGATCCGATGTATCATCCCCGCATGAAGCAGGCATTCGGCCTTCAGCCGCACGAGGAGCTGGTCGCTCTCGTCTACCTGGGCTTCCCCGTGACGGCACCTCCCGCGGGAGGACGCCGTCCGGTGGCCGACGCGACGGTGTGGCTGAGCTGAATTCGGCCGGGGGTTGATTCGGGGTTATACGCGGAATCGCCCGGTCATCTCGTTTAACCGTCCGGCATGCGATTTCAACGTCTCGAACGAAGCGGCGACCTCCTGCATCAGCGAGAACTGCTCCTGGATGGCCGAGGAGATCTCCGCGGTGCGGGAGGAGATTTTCCCCGCGATTCCGTCGATGCCGGCCGAGTGGTCGTGAATCTGAACGATGCCTTCCGACAAGCGCGCGACGACTCCGGCGATGTCATGAACCGCCTCCCTCATGTTGGCGGCGGACGAACGCAGCTCCGTCAGCGCCTCGTTCACCGAACGGCCCTGAGCCGACTCGCGCTGCATGATCTCCGCCTGCTCGCGATTGCCCCGCACGACGTCCTGGATGACCCGCTGCACCTCGGCGATCGCCTCGCTGATCTCCTTGGCCGCCTGCTCGCTCTGCTCGGCCAGCCTGCGCACTTCGCCCGCGACAACGGCGAAGCCGCGTCCTTCCTCCCCGGCGCGGGCGGCTTCGATCGCCGCGTTCAGCGCGAGCAGATTCGTCTGCGAGGAGATGCTGACGACAAGCTCGGTGATGATGCCGATGCTCTCGGCTTTCTCGGCGAGCAGCCGGACATGTTCCATCGATTGGTTGTACAGTTCTTCCATCTCGCGGATGCCCTGCAGCAGCTCGTAGACGCTCTTGATGCTCGTATCGACGGTTTCCGTCATTTCGTTGGACAGCCGTGACGTGCGTTCGGCCTGCGCGCCGACCTCGCGGGCTTCTTCCAGCATGGCCCGGATCTCCGTCAACGCGGAGGAGGTCGAGCGGGATTGCTCCGCGGCCCCTTCGGATATTTCCCCGATATGCTGCGTGATGTCCTCAAGCTGGCGTGCGGCTTGGGCGACGGCGGCATTCAGCACGTCGACGCGTTCTCCGGTCGTATGGGCGTGGCCCGCGATGCCGCCGATCATGCCTTGCAGACTGGAGATCATCTCTTTGAACGACAAAGCCAGCTTGTTCAGCTCATCCCGGGTGTCCGGAACGCGCACGGCTATTTTCAAATTGCCGGAGGCGGCTTCGTCGGATACGCGGGTCAAATCCAGAAGCGGACGGACGATCATGCGGGCGGCGAGCCAGCCCAGAAACGACGTCCAAAATATGCCGAGCAGCAGCGTGCAGATGATTACGGCCGACGGCGACATGCCCGGTATGCGGTCCTTCAGCCCGAAAATAAACAGGGCGCTGGTTCCGTAAGTCACGGAGGATACGATAATCAGGCCGAATACGATTTTATGAACGATGCTGTGTTTCATGCGTTCACCCCGGCTTGTCCATATTATTAAGATTTATTTTACAATAGATGGTTCGGGAGGACTATGACAAATATCACATTCGCCCGAATCCTGCCGAATGCGGGAGTTTCCCGAATTTCCTCACCGGCCGTTCCCCTCCTCATAAAGGCAATAGCGGTTTTTCCCTTGTTCCTTTGAGGCGTACAACGCCAGATCCGCCTTTTTGCATAACGTCTCGACGTCCGCGCCGTGCACGGGGGCGAGCGCGATTCCGATGCTGGTCGTCATTTTTTCGCCGTTCAAATACAAGTCCGCTTCGGTCAACGCTTTGATCGCATCGATGATGTCGGCGGCCGTTTTCATGGCCTCTTCGGCGGTGGCGGAGGGCATAATCAGAACGAACTCGTCGCCGCCGAGCCGGATCGGGATATCGTGTTTTCTGGCGCTTGAGCATATGCATTGGGCGGCGCCCCTCAACAGTTCGTCTCCCTTGTCGTGTCCGTAATAATCGTTCACCAGCTTGAAATTGTCCAGATCGATCATCAGCAGGGCGGTTGTGCCCCGATTCCCGGCGAGGACGTTCTGCAGCAGTTCGTTGAAAGCCGCCCGGTTTTTCAAGCCGGTCAAGCTGTCGTGGTAGGCGAGGTGCATCAATTTGCCCGCCCAGCGCGAGACGACGAGGGCGAGGGCGACCGTAATCAGCAGGACAATCCCCAACCGATAGATGAACGCATTCCGGTTTTGGCCGAGCACGGCTTGCAGCTCCCGGTCGGTGTAGACGATCTCGAGCACCTTGTATTTGGTCGTTCCCGTATCGAACTCCGAACTGTAGCGGGTGTAGTGGTAGGTGGCGGGTTCGTTCTCCCAATGGCCGCTCACCTCGGAAGGCTGCCCCGTGCGAAGCGTATGCTCGAAGGCCGCCCGCCTCTCCGGCGACAGATAGGAGCTGTCGGCCGGTTTTCCCAACGGGTATCCGCCCGTGTTCAAGATGTGGATCGCGTATATGGACGCGTACTTTTGAACCAGCTCGTCGGCTGTGCCCAGAAAATTAAACTGCTTGAAAATGTCCTCGTCTTCGAGGGAATAGCCGAGCTGGATCAAGTACTTTTTGTCGCGCGTCGCCATGTAGCTGTACTTTTTGATCCTTCCCGATTTCTGTTCGATGTCGATGCCGTCGTGATAGAAGCCGCCCGAACTTCTTCTCTCGTTCAGCACCTGGGACAGCTTGTTGCAGCATACGGAGAAGTCCAGGCCGATGTCGTCCGGATAGCTGCTGTGGGTGATCTTGTTGGCGGAGTCGATGATGTATACGTCCATCGAAAAGCGGTTTTTCAGCTCCTGAAAATCCCATTCGTCGAAGTTCGGATTGCGATCGTAAAGGTCCAGCAAGTAGAGGGAGTGCTTCTGCATGGTTAAGGCGATATGCTCCCCGAACAAATGGTAGGCCTTTTCGATGGTTTTCAGGGCATATTGGACCGTTTCTTCATTTTGCCGGATCAGATTCTGATGGTGGCTGACGACTTGTTCCTTCAGACGGAAATGGTCTGTCGTCGACAGCGTAAACGAGATCGCCAGCGCGAATAAAATCAAAATGATGGACAATTTGAGTCTGAAATAAGACCGCAAGCTGCGCACACCTCGCCGGGAGCGATAAAAGTCTGGGAAAGCCATTCGATAGGAGGCGACCCATCCATCCCATCTATTCCACAGAGAAGCGTGAAAAACCTTTATTTTTCGACACGGAATGACCCGCGTCTTCTATTTTCCTTCTCGTACCAGGCTGTCTGGGGACGAGTCTCCGGATATAAGTTTGGGGGTGGAGCGGCGCACCAGTCTCGTTCACCTCGGATGATTTTTTCTATATATGACCGATTCGGCAAACTCGCCAAAAATGTCCAGACTGTCTTAAAATTGTCCAGAAAACGCTTGCAGGAAAACAAGGTACAATACAGGTATCGGAAAGGGTCCGCGAATAAAAAGGAGGGGGAACGGTTTGTAAGCGGATTCATATCCCGACCACACCGGTTATCGATAAAGGAGCCATTCCTGTAATGAATGAATTCGAGGTTTGAATGAAAAAAGTACCTTCTGTATACTGGGGAACGTTCCGACCAAAGAACAAATCCCAGCGCAGGAGGTACTCTACAATGAAGTATAAACACGCCAGGAAACAGAATCAACGAATTCAACAAATTACCGAATCAACTCTTGTTGTCGGGGCCGACATTGCCAAGAAAACACATGTCGCCAGAGCCGTCGATTTCCG